>JAISEB010000197.1 GCA_031264395.1 Treponema sp.
GAGAGGGCATATAATGTGCTCATCGCTTTTGAGCGTAAAAAATCTTTCGGGAGGCAAAACATGACGAAAAAGATTATGTTTGGCGCAATGTTGTTGATTGTTGCGGGTCTTTTGTTCGCGGGTCCCGGCCAGCAGGGCGGATCGGGCGGCAAAAAGGTCATTGAATTCTGGCATATCCAGAACATCGGCGAGATTACTGCCATTATCGAAAACGCGGTTAAACGGTTTGAGGCGGCCAATCCTGATTACAGGGTGAACATAACGATTACGGCCAACGACGCCTACAAACAGAAGATCGCTGTGGCGGTAGCTTCCCAGCAGTTGCCGGACGTGTTTATTTCCTGGACGGGCGGGACTACCAACGAGTATATCAAGGCGGGCCTTCTTGCCGATATGACTTCTTATTTTAACAAGGATAACTACAAGGACAAATTCCTTGAGGCGGGTATCGCGCAGGCCACCGTTAACGGCAAAATTTACGGCGTGCCGGTTGAAAACGCCGCCATTGAAGGCGTCTTTTACAACAAGGATCTGTTCGCAAAATACAACATCAGGGTGCCTTCGACCATCAGGGAACTTGAAGCCGCCTGTGATACCCTTAAACAGAACGGAATCATCCCGTTTAGCCTTGCCAACAAAACCCAGTGGACGGGCCTGATGTATTATCAGGTGCTTCCCACGAGGCACGGCGGGTTACAGCCCATGGCAAAGGCGCTGGACGGAAGCGGTTCCTTTGAAGATCCCGCTTTTGTCTGGGCGGGCCAGAAGATCCAGGAATGGGTAAAGAAAGGTTATTTTAATGACGGCTTTAACGGGCTGGATGAAGATTCGGGCCAGTCCCGCACTTTCCTCTATACCGAACAGGCCGCCATGCAGGTGCAGGGCAGCTGGTTTGTTGGAAATGTCGGCGCCGAGAATCCCGATTTCCTCAAGAAAGTCGGGTTCTTTAATTTCCCCGGCGATGAAACCGGCTCGGGAAATGCAAAAACGGTAACCGGCACTATAGGCGATAATTTTTATCATATTTCCAGCAAATGCCAGTATCCCGAAGCGGCTTTTGAGATGCTCAAATACCTCCTGGACGATCAGTCCGTAAGGGAACGCGTCGCACTGGGCCGGATTCCGCCGGTAAAAAACATTACCATTACCGATCCGCTGGTAAAGCAGGTTTTCGACGCGATTCAGGCCGCGCCCGACATTCAGTTCTGGTATGATCAGTCGCTTACAAATGAAGTGGCCGAGGAACTCAAGGTTGCTTCCCAGGAAGTCTTTGGTCTTACCCTGACGCCCCAGGATATGATGAAGCGGGTACAGCAGGCGCAGACCACCGCGCTGAGGAAGTAAACGGCAGACAAAAAAACCGCGGGCCGGGCGAGTATCCGGCCTGCGTTTTTAAGCGGAAGTTGTTCAATAACTCCGGTTATTGAACAACTCCAATACGGGGATGTAATGAGCGAAAAATCCTTACGGAAAGCCCGGCAGCGATCAATACGCATCGCCGCGTCTGTTTTTTTGTTTCCTTCTCTTTTGCTTCTTGCCGTGTTCGTTGTCTATCCAATCATTGATTCTTTTTCCATAAGCATGGTTCAGTGGAACGGCATCAGTACCGTCAGAAAACCGGTCGGGCTTGAAAACTGGAAAGTCCTTGCCGTCGATCCGAGCTTCTGGGCCGCGTTTCGCAATAATCTTATTGTAATGTTCATTTCCCTTGCGACCCAGGGCGTGCTGGCAATATCGCTGGCGACTTTTCTTGATATAGTCGGCAAAAAGGGAGTTGTTTTCAAGGTAGTCTGGTTTTTGCCGTATCTGATTTCTTCGGTCGCCATAGGCATACTTTTCAAATTTGCCCTGGACGCGAATTTCGGTATATTTGCTTCCATATCGAAATTCTTTGGAGGCGGTACTGTCGATCTTTTGGGCAGACCAGAAAGAGCCCTGCTTGCCGTAATGGGCGTGGTAAGCTGGCAGTATACGCCTTTTTACATGATCCTCTATCTGGCGGCGTACGGGACCATTCCCGTGGAACTTTACGAAGCCGCCGCCATTGACGGGGCGACGCGGGGCCAGTACTTCTGGAAAATTTCCCTTCCCCTGCTGCGGCCCACTATTGTTTCCGGCGCTACGGTAAGCATTATAGGTTCCCTTAAATATTTCGATTTGGTGTACGTTATGACAGGCGGCGGCCCCGGCGTTGCGACGGAGCTTATGGCGACGATGATGTACAAGACATCGTTTGTCAAACAGAATTTCGGCTACGGGGCCGCGGTGGCGGGCGGCATGTTCATACTGATTACCCTGGTGGCCCTGCTTGTTGTATTTACCCTGAATAGAAAGGCGGCGGAAGCGTGAAGAAAAAAAGACGTATATCGGCGTGGTGGGGTCTGGCGTTTTTTTTCGCTTTTATATGGCTCCTTATCACCGGCCTTCCTTTTTATTATTTGATTATAACTTCCTTTAAGACGCTTGGCGAATTTTTAAGCGGCAATTTGTTCAGGCTGCCGGGGACCTGGCAGTTCAGCAATTATGTTCAGGTATTCAAGGGCGGTTTCCTCCAGTACCTCTATAACAGCGTAACGCTGATTATTATTGCCCTTACACTGCTTCTCCTTTTAAGCGCTTTTTCCGCTTATCCTCTGGCCCGGATGAAATTCAGGCTTAACAGGCCAATCTTCAGCCTCGTGGTAGCCGCCATGTCCGTGCCCATTCACATTACCCTTATTCCCCTTTTTATAATGGCGATAAGAACCAATGCCTACGATACCCGCTGGGCGCTTGTCGGGCCAAACATCGCCTTTAACCTTCCCATGTCAATTTTTATTCTTACCGCCTTTATGCAGGGAATTCCCAGGGAGCTGGAAGAGGCCGCGGAAATAGACGGATGCGGCAAGTTTTCCACGTTTTTCAGGATCATTTTTCCCCTTTCGACATCGGGGCTGGCTACGCTGGGAATCTACAACGGCGTGGTTATCTGGAACGAATTCAGTTTTGCGATGGTGCTTACGCAGTCAATGAGGAGCCGTACCCTGCCCCTGGCGGTTTGGGCGTATCAGGGCCAGTATTCAAGCAACATTCCGGTAATCATGGCCGTTCTTGCCCTTTCATCCCTGCCTGTCATCCTTCTGTACATCTTTGGACAGGACAAACTGGTTAAGGGAATGATGGCCGGCGCCGTAAAGGGATAATCCGGGGGCTTGCCCGCTGCTTCTGTTTTGAAACGGATTCTGTAGAAGCTGTTCAATAACTTCAGTTACTGAATGACTTCCGTTTGTTATCTATCACAATAAGGGAGAAAATCGTGGAAAAACTTTTCAGGCTTCAGGAACATGGCACGACGGTGCGCAAGGAGATCTTTGCGGGCGTTACTACCTTCCTGACCATGGCGTACATTCTGGCGGTCAACCCGGACATGCTGAGCAAAACCGGCATGAGTTCCGGCGGGGTCTTTACCGCCACGGTGCTCTCGTCGGCCATTGCCACACTGGTCATGGCCTTCACGGCGAACCTGCCTGTCGCGCTGGCCCCCGGCATGGGGCTTAACGCCTACTTCACCTATTCGGTTGTCATGGGAATGGGTTATTCCTGGCAGCTTGCCCTGACGGCGGTATTCCTTGAAGGAATAGTTTTTATTGTTCTTTCTCTTGTTAATGTACGGGAGGCGATAATCAAGGCGATTCCGGCAAACCTGAAAAAGGCGGTGGCGGTGGGCATTGGCCTTTTTATCGCCCTAATCGGGATGACAAATTCCGGCGTCGTAACAGGCGGCGGGGGAACCATAGTCGCTCTGGGCGCTCTGGTAGAAGGGGAGTCTGTTCTTCACGCTACTCCCGCCCTTCTTGCCCTTATCGGCCTTGTGATCATCATTGTTCTTCATTCCCTCAGGATTCCCGGCGCCATACTTATAGGGATTCTCGTGACAACGGTTATCGGCGTTCCCCTTGGGATAACGCAGATCCCGCGGTCTTTTTCTCCCGTGAGCTTCCCCGAGGCCCCGCTTTTTTGGCGGTTTGAATTCAACAATCTTTTGACCTTTAAATTCTTTACCGTGTTTTTTACCTTCCTTTTTGTCGATATTTTCGATACTGTCGGGACCCTTGTAGGCGTAACAACCCAGGCGGGCCTTATCAACAAGAAGGGGGAAATTCCCAGGGTCAAGCAGGCGCTTCTTTCCGACGCCGTCGGGACCGTGGCCGGCGCGGTTCTTGGTACGTCCACCGTTACGAGCTATGTGGAAAGCACGGCCGGTGTTGCCGCCGGAGGCCGCACCGGGCTTACCTCCGTTTCGACAGCCATTCTCTTCATCATTGCCCTGTTTCTTTCGCCCGTCTTCCTGCTCATTCCCGGCGCCGCGGCCGCTCCCGCGCTGATCTTTGTGGGTTTCCTCATGATGAAGGCCGTTACGGGCATTGATTTTTCCGATCCTACCGAAGGCATTCCGGCGTTTCTGACCATCATCATGATGCCTTTTGCCTACAGCATAGCGGAAGGAATTGTCTATGGGGTTCTTTCCTATGTGATCCTCAAGGTGGTAACGGCAAAATTGAAAGACATTCCCGTTGTTACCTGGGTGCTTTTTGTGATCTTTGCACTGCGGTTTTTTATTAAATAGAGTGTTTTAAAAACGGCCGGGCTTTGGACCCGGCCCGTATTTTTTATCAAGAGAGGAATGGACAGATGAAAGAAATGGTTACCATGTTTGCCGGATACAACAAAGAGGCGAATCAGGCGCTTCTTGGTATTCTGAACAAGATGCCGGGCGAAGACAGGGAAAAGGCTCGCGGAAGCTACTACAAGAGCCTTTCCGGCATTGTCTCCCATATTCTGGGAGGCACGGTTTACATGCTGGGGATGTTAAAGGACGCCGTGGGCAAAAATGCCGCGGCGCAGAAAGCTCTGGCGGCTCTGGGAAAAGTGACGGTACCAAGCGGGAAGTTAACCGCGGACCAGTGGAAAAAACTCGCCGAAGACATAAAGACCGCCGACACCGCCTGTGTCAAATTCGTGTCGGCCCTTTCCGAAGCGGAACTCGGCGCGCCTGTCAAAACGGACTGGTACGGCGGGAAGCCCGCCACGGTTCCCCTTTACTTTATGCTCGGCCAGCTTACCGCCCACGGGACCCATCACCGCGGGCAGGTTTCCCAGATCCTTGACAAGCTCAAGATAGACAACGACTGGTCGGGGATCAATGTCAAGCTCCTTCCCTAGAGCGAAAGGTTTTTGACGCGTTTTTTACGCGATTCGGGGCAGGGACAGTGATCCTTGCCCTTTTTCTTTGCCGCGCAAGCGGACATTGTTCAATAACTCCGGTTGTTGAACAACTCTATTTTTTAACGAGGGGTTGTCATGAAAAAGAAAGCGTTGATTCTTTCGGGCGGGTGGGACGGCCACGAGCCTAAATTGATTTCGGCCCGGTTTAAGGCCTTCCTTGAACAGGAAGACTTTGAGGTTTCCGTATCGGAGACGACGGACGTGCTTCAGGATCTTGCGCTGCTTAAGGCGCAGGATCTTTTTATCCCCGTGTGGACCATGGGGCCTGAGCTGCCGAAGCCTTTTTTTGAAACGGTTGCCGAAGCGGTAGGAAACGGGACCGGGCTTGCCGGATGCCACGGGGGCATGTGCGATGCCTTTCGCGCCAATGTGCTCTGGCAGTTCATGACGGGCGCCAACTGGGTGGCCCATCCCGGCTGCGACGGCGTCAAATACCGGGTGAATATTACAAGCAAGTCAAATCCCCTTACCGAAGGGATAGGTGATTTTGACGTGTCGTCGGAGCAGTACTATCTCCATGTTGATCCCGCCAACGAAGTGCTTGCCACCACGAGATTCCCTGTTGTCAAATGGTATCATTCGGCAAACGGCGAAGTGGACGTTCCCCAGGTATGGACGCGCAAATGGGGACACGGGCGGGTCTTCTACAACGCGCTGGGCCATCACAACGATGTATTTGATATTCCCGAAGCGTGGGAGCTGATGAAGCGGGGCCTCTTGTGGGCCGCCTCCGGCAGGCGCATTGCCGCCGAAAAGGGGCTTTCCGCGGATCAGTGGAAAAACAGCGTCGGCATGTACTAAGCCGGCATGTACTAAATGGAGGAAATCATGAACAAGCTTCGCATAGGCATCATAGGCGCGGGAAACATAAGCGGCATTTACCTTGAAAATTTGAGCGTTATGTTCGGCGGGCGCGTTACGCTGGCCGGCATTACCGATCAGATAGAAGACAGGGCGGCGAAGGCCGCCGGGGAATACCACATACGCCATTTCAAAAACACCGCCGAGATTCTTGAAAGCGGCGATGTCGACATCATTCTTAATATTACCCAGCCCCTCAAACACTACGAGGTTGCCATGGCGGCGATAAAGGCGGGCAAGCATGTGTACAATGAAAAGCCGCTTTGTGTAAACCGCGAAGAGGCGGAAGAGGCGCTTGCCGCCGCCGCGAAAAAAAATGTCCGCATAGGGGGCGCTCCCGACACCTTCCTCGGGGCCGGCATACAGACCTGCCGCAAGCTCATCGACGACGGCTGGATAGGCCGGCCCGTCGCGGCAAGCGCCTTTATCATGAACCACGGCCACGAACATTGGCATCCGGACCCCGAATTCTACTACAAGAAAGGGGCCGGCCCCATGTTCGACATGGGCCCCTATTATCTTACCTGTCTTGTGAACCTTATAGGGCCTGTTGTCCGTGTGTCGGGTTCCGCGCAGACGGGGCAGAAGGAACGGGTTGTTTTAAGCGAACCCCGCAGGGGAGAGGTCATCAAGGTGGATGTGCCGACCCATATCGCCGGTGTGCTCGATTTTGAGAACGGCGCGGTGGGAACCATCGTCGCCAGTTTCGATGTGTATTCCCATACGCTTCCCTTTGTTGAAATTTACGGAACCGAAGGAACCCTCCGCGTGCCCGATCCCAATACCTTCGGCGGTCCCGTCTTTGTAAGGCGCCTGCGGGCGGAAGACTGGTCCGAAGTGCCGCTGCTGGGGGACTTCCCCGATAACAGCCGGGGTCTTGGAATTACCGACATGGCGGAAGCCATAGCCGAAAACCGTCCCCACCGGGCTTCGGGAGAACTTGCCTTTCATGTGCTTGACATTATGCACGGCATACACGAGGCGTCTGCATCGGGCGCGTATTACAAAGTAAAAAGTTCCTGCTCAAGGCCCGCCCCGTTGCAGGCGGGCTGTTCCCGCGGAGGGCGGGACTAGGATTTTTCCGGCGCGTCCGGCCTCCTTCCGGCCGCGCCGGGTTTTTTTGTCATGCATATTTTTTCCCGGTACACGCGGGCGCTGCATCCGGCGATTCTGCCGAAATGTTCACTGAAAATTTTATAGGAACTGTAGCCCGCCTGTTCGGCGATTTCATAAAATTTAAGGCCGGTCTTTTCAAGGAGCTTCTTTGCCTTGTCGATGCGGATAATATGAAGCCACTCGTTAAAGCCGCGGCCCGTTTTGTTTTTAAGGAGCCGTGTCAGGTAGCCCGGCGAAATGTACATCGCGGCCGCCGTATCTGTCAGTGAAAGATCTCCTGCGCAGTTTTCCATCATGAAATTAAGGGTGTTTTTTATCTGGTAGCCGTATTTTGAATAATCGTTGTTAAGGGCGGAAAGGAACGTTTCTTTAACGTCGCCGGGCGTGTACGCTTCATTGAAACGTTCCGACAGTTTCGCGTATATGTCGATGTTGTCGCTGAACATCTGGATAGACCGGGCAATGCCGAAGAAAATATCCTGAAATACCGTGTACGCGGGTTTTACCTGTTTCAGAAGATCCAGCAGGTCGTCGATGTCGCGGGATATGGCCGTAAAATTTCCGGTTTGTACACATTGTACAATATCGCGCTCAAAGGCAAACAGATCTTCTTCCTGTATTTCCCCGAACCGCAGATCCGCCTGTGCGGTAAGACAGGGGCCTTGAAACCATAGTGATCTGGCCGCCATTTCGGAGAGTGAAACATATAATCCGTGCATTGATTCCAGATCCGCCGCCCCGCCGTAGCAGGGCAGGAACATGGGATCTTCCATGGAGGCTGTCTGTTCCACAAGAGAAAGGATCTCTTCCTCCGGCAGATTTTCTTTTACATTGAGCATTGCCGCGATAACGCCGCCTTCACGGATTGTGACAAGTTCGGGCGAATATTTTTCCAGGCGGCTGCTGATAATCTGAATCATCTCCCAGTCGCGGCCGGGACGGGGAAAGGCCAAAAACAGCGCGTAAAGCGGGCCCTGAAGCCTTGCCGAACAGGATAAAACTTTCTGCTTTATCATTTGGGCGGTCATTCCCTTTTCCAGAAGTTTCCGGAGAAAATGCGCCTTGATAATATCGATGTTTTCGTTGATGATGTTTTCCATCCTGGTGCTCTGCCTTTCCCTTTGCCGCTCCAGAAGAATTTCATCCCGCTGCTTTAGCACCGCCTGCAATATCTGCTCCGTTCCGGCGGGCTTTAGGAGGTACTCATTTACGTCGAGCTTTATCGCCTCCATCATGTATTCCTTGTCGCTGTAGCCCGAGAGGACGATTTTCTTTGTCCGGGGCAGAAATTCCAGCATCTGCCTGATAAACCACAGACCGTCCCCGTTTGACATGCGGATGTCGCTTATGACTATGTCAGGATGCAAAGCCAGCGCCTTTTCCAGCGCGGTGGCGCCGCTTCTTGCTTCCCCGGCAATAGTAACGCCGTATTTTTCCCAGTTAATGGACATGGCAAGGCCGCGGCGTATTGTTACCTCATCGTCAACGATCAGCAGTTTTAACATGAATCTGTCCTGTTTTTACCGGCTGCCGTATGGTTGCGAGTACTCCGCCGCTTCTCTGGTTCTCAAAACTCAGGCCGTACTCGCCGCCGAAGTACATCTTGATCCGCGAATTGATGTTCCGTATGGCCATGCCGCGCCTGGCGGTATTTTCCTCCGCCATCAGCGCGTCCATTTCACCGGTGTCCACGGGGTTGCCGGTATTGAAAACGCCGTAGATAATATCGTCATCTTCCCGGTAGACGTTGATGACTACCCGCCCGCCTCCGCCGTCCGATTTTTCAACCCCGTGCACAATGGCGTTTTCAACGACAGGCTGCAGCAGCAGTTTGAGAACGGGGATGCCGCCGAGATCTTCCTGAACATAAAATTCGAATGTTATCTGATCCTGATAACGGACCTTCTGAATGGCCAGGTAGCATTGAACGTGCTCTTGTTCCGCCTGAAAAGGTACAAGGCTTCCTTCGGTGTTTTCAAGAGAACTGCGGAAGAGCATCGAAAGCGATCTTACCATGCTGCTGATCTTCCAGGTGCGGCTCATTTCGCTCATCCAGTAGATTGTGTCAAGCGTGTTACACAAAAAATGAGGGTTGATCCTGGACTGCAGAACCTCCAGTTCCGCCTCCTTTAACTTGAGCCTGTTTTTATAGATTTCCCCGTAGAGCATTTTGAGCCTCCTGCACATGAGGTTGAACTGATCGACGAGCGTGGTTATTTCGTTGCTGCCCTTGACGCTGAAACCGAATTCAAAATCCTTCTGGTCGATGGTGCGCATGGCTTCCCCGAGCCTCTCCAGGGGATCAAAAACCCGTCTGGTGTAATAATATGAAAGAATAATGACAAAAAACACGGACATAAGGAGCCCCACTGCAATGCTTTCGATGAGCAGCGAATCTATGCGGTAGAGTTTGTCCCGGTCAAGCACCGACACTATTACCGCTTTTCCGTGAAAAACCGGCCGGGAGGAATAGATATATGTCTTGTTTTCAACTTCAAGAAGGGCGCTGTCGGTTTGAGTTCCCAGATTTTCAAACCGGAACGCGCTGTTTCGCGGAAGCGCCTGTGGTACGCCTCCGCTTTGCAGCAGTACGCCGTCTTCGCAGAGGAGGATGTAGCCTGTTTCGGGCAGCTCTCCGGGCGTCGAAAAAAGTTCCAGCAGCGCGGACTGGTTAAGGAGGATCTTTGTGTAGCCTATTGACTCGGAAAGGCGGTTGAAATTGCGCATCAGCCGTATCAGGTAGATGCCGTCGCCCTGTATGCTCAAAAAACTTCCGCCGTTAATCGTGTCGGCCTTTTCGCGTTCGGCTCTGGTTAAAAAGATATTGTGGTAACGTCCCGAATTAAGGGTGTAATGATTATCCGAAAGTATGGATATTGTGTGATAATATTTGGAAGTAAAAGGCAGAAATTGAAGCGAATTGTTTACGCGTATATAGGCGTTGTTGGAAGAATCGCCGGTCAAATAATCGTATACCCAGTTGTTGACAAGCATGTACAGCGTTATTTCGTTGAGCCCCGTGAGCGCCGAATCAATAGACTGGCTGACGTTTTGAATGTTATTGTAGGCGTAGCGCCGGCTTTCCTCGAGCGAGCGGCTGTTAAAGAAGGCAAGGATTATCAGATACAGGATGATCATGGGAATAAGGACAATGGCGATGGAGAAACACACCAGTTTTATGCGCAGATCGCTGGATTTCATCATAAATAAAGTAGAAATAATACATTATTTTGGGATATTTGTCAATAATAAGGGATATTTTTTGATATTTTTGGCATACGGGGCCTGTTTTCGGGAACATTCGCTGTGTGTGGGCTCTTCCGGGATAAAAACGGGCGCATAATTTAGCAACATTAACGCCTTTTCAAATGACCGGACCCGGTTTACCATATCATTACCGCCGGTAGTTTTATGCCGGCGAGTATTGAGGAGGAGTAAAAATGAGACGTGGAATGGTAATGGTTCTTTTGGCCGCGGCGCTTGCCGTAACGGCCTGCGGCGGCAAGAATTCGGGAGCTTCAGGGAGCGGCGAAAAGGTTACGCTGGAGCTTATGCATTTTCAGACGATTGAAACGATTTCGGAAAGTACCGAGGTGAAGGGCTACCACGCGATGAAAGATAAATTTATCGCGGAGCATCCTGAGGTAAATCTTAGCGAGTCCATCCTTCAGCAGATCGATTATCAGACAAAGATCATGGCGCTGGCGGCGGCCGACGAGATGCCGGATATTTTCTTCACGAAAGGTTCGTGGGTACAGAATTTCTACGACAACAGTTTAATGGCCGATGTTACCGACGGGATAGACACGAGCCAGTACCGTGACGGCGTTTTTATTCCCGTCACCAGGGCGGGCAGAATATACGGCAGTCCTATTCAGCTGGTTATGACTTCCCTGATTTTTTACAACGAGCAGATGTGGAAAGACATAGGCTATAACGAATTTCCGAAAACATGGGATGAACTTATGGCGGCAAACGCCAAATTCAGGGCAAAGGGCATTGACACTATAGCGCTGGGGAACAAGGACAGGTGGCCCTACGAATCCTGCATTATTTCCACGCTGGGAGACCGTTTTACCGGTTCCGAATGGACACAGTCCATCATCCTTAACGACGGAAAGGCAAAGTTTACCGATCCCGATTTTATTTCCACCCTCAAATACAGCCAGCAGATGGCGTCCCTTTTTAATGTCAACTTTAACGAGATTAACAACAATCAGGCCGACGCCCTGTACTGTACCGGAAAGGCCGCCTCAACGGTAGAAGGCATGTGGGTCATAGCCTATATCCTTACAAACGGCGATCCCGATGTAGTGGCCAATACAAGGATAGCCCTTCTTCCGTCGATTCCCGGACAAAAGGGCGCCTCCAACGCCAGTTCAGGCGGAGCCGGCTGGGCGCAGAGCATAAGCTCCAAACTGTCGGGGGCCAAATTTGACGCCGCCGTTGCATATTTGAAGCAGACTACCGGTGTCGAGTACAGTCAATTTATCATGGATGATTCGGGGCTTCTCGGCCCGATAGACGTTCCTGTAAAGGACAGGGCGTCGCTGCCGCAGCTTTCCCAGCTGTATCTTGATTTTGCGAACACGCTGAGTTTTGTTCCCGTTTACGACATTCAGATGGACGGCGCCGTCATTGACGTAATGAATTCGAAACTCCAGGAACTGCTTGGGGGAACCGCCGGTCCCGAAGAAGTGGCCGCCGCCATTCAGGCGGAGCAGGACAGACTGTAATGTACGGCCTCTATTTCAAAAACCCGGTCTGATGATATGTCTTCTGTAACCGGCCCGTTCCGCTCCGGCGGGACGCGCCGGTTGTAATACGAGGAGGTCATTCCGTGAAGAACAGGACCGCTCCGTCAAAACTGGTAATGGCGGCTTATCTTCTGCCCAGTCTTATTGTCTTTTTATTTGTGGTTGTCTCTCCCATCTTCGCGGCTGGTTATTACAGCACGTTTAAGTGGCCCGGGGGAAGAAGGATGTCCCCTGTCGGCATACAGAATTATCTGGATATGTTCCGTGATTCTATCTTCTGGCATTCCTTTGCCAATAATATTTATATTACGGTATTCTGCCTCGTAGGACAAATCGGTTTCGCGTTTCTTTTCGCGAGCCTGCTTAATACAAAGGACCTTAAGGCAAAGAGTTTTCACCGTGTTGTCAGTTATTTTCCCGTTACCCTTTCCGCCGTGGTGGTTGGTTTTGTGTGGACCATGATCTACGACTACAACTACGGGATACTCAATTTTCTCTTGCGGCTTGCCGGGGGGGAAGAGAGCGGCCATAGATGGCTCTCCGATCCTTCCACAATAATGACGGTAGTCAGTATCCCGCTTATCTGGCAGTACATAGGCATGTACCTTGTCATCATTCTTGCCGCAATGACATCCATTCCATCCGAAGTGCTGGAGATGGCCCAGATTGACGGCGCAGGCGGCTTCAAGCGGGCCGTTCACATTGTGCTTCCCCTGATACGAAGCCCCCTTATCATCTGCGTCATGCTCTGCATTTCGGGCAACATGCGGGTCTTTGATCATATTTACGCAATGACCAGAGGAGGGCCGGGTTACGCTTCAAGCGTCATGGCACAGTACGCGTATAATGTGTCCTTTATGCAGGTGAACATGGGTTACGGATCAACCCTCAGCATAGGCATTCTGATTATCAGCATGGTTCTTGTTACATCGTCCCGGAGCCTCCTCATGTGGCTGAGCCGGAAAGGAGCCGCATGATGAAGAGGGGAACGGCAAAGGCCGGAACCGGCCGGAAGAGATCCCCGTTTGTGATTGCGGGAAATATAATATCCAACGTCATCATGATTGTTTTTTCGGTTACCTGCATTTACCCTGTCCTGTGGATGTTCTATTCTTCGGTCAAGACAACCCGTGACTTTGAGTCCAACATCATAGGACTGCCCCGGAGTTTTCATCTTGATAACTACATTAACATCTTTACAGGCAGCAGGATAGGTTATTACATACTCAACACGGTGCGAAACACCGCCGTTTCGCTTGTGTTTATCATCATGTTCGGGTTTATTAACGGGTATTTTATTTCCCGCTTCCGCTTCCGGGGCAGAAAGATCCTGTATACGCTGTATATGCTGGGAATGCTCGTTCCCATACACGCCCTGCTTATTCCGCTGTATATTCTTTTCAGCAGGACCGGCCTTACCGATCACTGGTTTACGGTCGTGTTTCCGAATGTTGCTTTTAATATTCCCATATCGCTTTTTCTTATCGAAAGCTATATAGGCACGGTGCCAAAGGAACTGGAAGAGGCGGCTCTTATAGACGGATCCGGTTTTTCGCGTACGCTCTTTACCATAATATTTCCCCTTGTTACGCCCATTCTTGTTACCGTAGGCATTATATCGTTCTTTAACTGCTGGAACGAATTCAGTTTTTCGCTTGTTCTGTTGAAGCGGCAGATCCTCTTTACCCTTCCCCTGGGGCTCACCATGTTCAAGGGGATATACCAGTCAGATTATCCCAAGATGATGACGACAATGGTAATAGCCATGATACCCGCGCTGCTGATTTATTTTTCCTTTTCCAAACAAATTATTCAGGGAATGATGTCCGGGGCAATCAAAGGATAATATGGGAGTATCACATGAAATTATCTCTTAACGACAAATGGCGTCTGCTTTACCGTGATTTATCGGTAACGAAAGATCAGGTTCTGGATGTGCTTGAAGCCGGCGATTACATCGACGCGGGCTCCCTGCCCTGCGACGCTCACATGCCGCTTGCCGGGGAAGGCATTATAAAGGACCCCGTGGTGGCCGATTACAGCTACGCATGCGAATGGATGGAGCGCAAGTCCTGGTGGTTTCGCAGGGATTTTGCCGTTTCAGGCGCGGACCTTGCCCGCCGCGGCGCGCGGCTTGTGCTTGAAAGCCTCGATCTTTTTGCCGATGTTTTTATCAACGGGAAATTCGCCGGCAGCCATGAAAGCGCCCACTATCCTTTTACGGCGGACGTGAAGGATCTGCTCAAGGAAGGCGGCAACAGCCTCCTTGTGCGCCTTACGGCGGGCCCCGAACGTATTGCGAAGGAAGATTACGATTATATTGCCGATTACGTGTGTACCGAATATGAGATTGGGCGGGGGGACAGGGGGGAAAAGACCCGTTCGTTTCTGCGGAAGCCCCAGTACGTGTACGGGTGGGACTGGGGGCCGCGCGTCGCCAGCATAGGCATAATGAAAAACGCCTGGATTGATTTTCCCGGCAGTGTTGTGGTAACTGCTGTTCATCCTGTGGTGCTTGAGGCAAAAGAGGAGGCGAAGCTCCGCGTCGAGGTTGAATTTGAAAGCCTTCTTCCCGTTTCCACCCAGGAGGCGGATGTAACCGTTGAACTGCGGCATGAAGGGCGGACGGTGCTGCGGGAAAGCCGCAGCGTACTGGCGCAGTCGGGCAGAAACGACGCTGACTTTAATCTTGCCGTTCCCGGCGCTAAATTGTGGTGGCCCAGCGGCGCGGGAGCGCAGCCCCTGTATGAGGTGACAGCCGCCGTCAGGGCCGCGGACGGCGAATGTGTTTCGGACCCGGTGCGTTTCGGCATTCGTACTGTGGCGCTTAATCTTGAAAAATACGGTGACAATGATCACCGTTTTGCCGTACAGGTAAACGGCGTTGATATTTATTGCAAGGGCGGCGACTGGATTCCCGCCGATTCGGTATACGCCAGGGTATCGCCCGGCAAATACAGGACCCTCATACAAGAGGCAAAGGAATGCAATTTCAACATGCTGCGCGTATGGGGCGGCGGCATTTACGAACGCGATGAATTTTACGATTACTGTGATCAATACGGAATACTTTTGTGGCACGATTTTATGTTTGCCTGTGCGATGTACCCGGACGACAGGGAATGGTACAGGCAGCTTGTAAGGAAGGAAATTGACTACCAGACAAAACGGCTTCGCCGCCACCCCTGTATTGCCCTGTGGTGCGGAAACAACGAAAACCAGTGGCTTTTTGAGGAGTACTTCACAAAGGAGGGGAAAAACAGGGCAAGCGGCGGGCTTCATATTTACAATGATATAATCCCGTCAATAGTCCGCTCGAATTGTCCTGAAATTCCCTACTGGCGTTCTTCCCCCTATGGCGGCAACATGCCGAACGACAATGAAACGGGTGACAGGCACCATTGGCGGGACTGCACCATGAGCGACAAAATGGAAGATCGCATAAATCCCGAAGCCTATGACCTTGTGACGTCCCGCTTTGTCACCGAATACGGGTACATAGGTCCCTGCTCCGAAGCGACCATCGCAAAATATTACGGCGATAATCCTGTGGTGCGGAACGACAGAATATGGAACCTCCACAACAACACTTTTGAAAAGGCGACGGTTCCCGAAGGCATCAGGAGGCACTACGTTGATCCTGAAAATCTAAGCATGACCGATTATCTGCGGTACGCGGGACTTGTGCAGGGGCTCATGTATAATTATTCCCTTGAAGCCATCAGGTTTTATCCCCGCAACGACGGTTCTCTGCTGTGGATGTACAACGACACCTGGGGGGAAGTAGGCTGGACCATTATCGATTATTATCTGGATCGAAAACCTTCCTACTACTATGTCAAGCGGGCCTTTGCGCCGGTAAAATTTATCCTCCGCGCGCCGGACAAAAAGAATGTCAGGGTTATGGGGATTAACGATACACCCGAAGATCAATCCTTGGAAATCGAATACGGCTATGCCGGATTTGACGGAAAATATTCGGTGTCGAAAATTCCGGTAACGCTGAAGGCTTTCAGCAAGGCTGTTGTTCATGGGTTCCCCGTGCCCTCCATGGATCTAAAGCGCGGCGTTGTATTTGTCCGGGGAGGCGGGGCGCCTTTGGCGCTCCTGCGGACGGGCGCTTTTAGGGAATACGCGAATGCGGAAAGTACGGTGTCTGTCCTGTCCGTTGAAACAAAAGACGGCGATTATGAAGTAACCTTAAAGAGTTCCGGTTACAGCCACGCGGTATGCCTGGCTCTGCCTATGGATGTTCATCAGGATGACGCGTACTTTGACATGCTGCCCGGCGACGTCAGGATTGTCAGGGTAAAAGACGCGGAGGGGAAGATCGAAAAGTCCGCCATAAAACCGGTGTACCTTGTACCCGGCGGCGGCGCGTAACGCCTGAAACATTGGACATGTTTAGTAACCCGGTTGGTTCCTAAACATGTCTTGCGATTTTTCAGCGGAAGTTGTTCAATAGCTGAAGTTATTGAACAACTCTATTGGATTTGTCAGGCAGCTGAAGTTACCGGACAATCCTGTTATCACATTTAAGGAGCGGCTATGTACAAGGGATTTTCATCGGGTCTTTTGGGTTTTGGGGAAAGAACGCTAAAGGAAGATGTTCCGCTGGCGGCAAAGTACGGTTACGGCGGCGTTTTTGTTGATGTCATACATGAAGCGGGAAACGATCCCGCGCGTGCGGACGCGGAAGGGGCAAGGGCGCTTCTTGAAAAAAACGGCCTTAAAGCGGGCGGATTCAGCCTTCCTGTGAATTTCCGTGAATCAAAGGAAGCCTTTGACGCGGATATGAAGATGCTTCCCGCCCGCTGTGCTTTTGCCCGCGGGCTCGGCGCCGACCGCTGCATCACCTGGATTATCCCCGCGAGCGATACGCTCGACTACAAGGCCAATTACGAACTTCACAAAACACGGCTCGGGGAAGCGGCAAAGGTGCTGGAAGATCACGGCATACGCTT
>JAISEB010000206.1 GCA_031264395.1 Treponema sp.
TCTTCCTGTCCGACGGCGCGCCGGCGGCCCCTTCGCGGAGGGTAAGCCTGAACTGTTCCTCCAGTATCCGTTCACGAAGTTTCGCGGAATCCGCGATTATCGAAGACACCTTCTCAAGAAAAGAACGGTCCTGGGCCATAAGGGCCTCGCGATCTTCCCCCTCTACCCGCTTTTCGGCGCTCAAAGTCCCAATGACGCCGTTCCGGGACCGTATGGGCACACAGTAATAGGTAAGCCCTTCCATATCCTCGCGGGTTCTGCTTTTGGCCCGGTTAAGGAAACGGTCTTCGCGGGAAAGATCCGGTATGGTCACCGGCATCCCCGACTCGAAAACCCGGCCGACAAGCCCTTCGCCCAGCCGGTAAATGCCCCGGTCCTTTTCACCGGCGCTGAGCCCGAACGCCTCTTCTATTTTAAGAAGACCGGTCGTCCGGTTAAGCAGGGTCACCATGCCCCGCGTCAGGCCGGCCCGCATTTCAAGCAGGCTCAACAGGGGTCCCAGCCCCGTTTTAAGCTCCACATGCTTGTCAAAGGTTCTGACAATATCAAAGAGAAGTTCAAGTTCCGCCTTTTCACGTTCCACCCCGGCAAGTCCGGCGTCAGGCGGCGTTCCGGCCCCGTTTCGGGCGGCGTCTGGTTCCATTGGAGTACGATACTACATTTATGTAGGTTTTGCCAACAACCGGAAAAATGCGTCGGATTGCCGCCCTTGCCTCCGTAATGCCTCTAGACACATTGCCGCCGCCGCGGGGATACTAAAGGCGGTATGCGGCGGATACGGATTAAGCCCCTTCGGCACGAAAAAAAACATGAACCTCATTTCGTCGTTTGAAGAAAAGATCAAAAAATATCCTGAAGAAGACCGGAGGCGTATACTCCGGGGACTAAGGCGGCTGGAAGAATTCCATGGGGAAAAGTCCCCCGCCCCTATGGAAGATCCCCAAAAGCGGGAAAAGCTTCCCCTTGTCCATCCCCTTGAAACGGCAAAGATCCTCGCCGATCTGGGCCTTGACGCGGATACGATCACGGCGGGCCTCCTCATGGATCACGGAACGGACGGGGCGGAGGCGGCCGGACGGGGCGTATCCTTTCTTCTTGAAGAAACGGCAAAAATGGGGGACATTCAGGCAAAAAACAAGACCGTGCGCGAAGCCGAAAACATACGGAAAATGCTCTTTGCCATGTCAAGGGACATACGGGTAATCTTCATTAAACTTGCCGGCAAGCTCGCGGGGCTGCGGGCGCTGGATACAGCCGCCGTTCCTGACGGCGCTTCCAAAGCGGCGGCGCAGGAGTGCCTTGACATATACGCTCCCCTCGCGGACAGGCTCGGCATTTCATGGATCAAGGACGAACTGGAAGATCTGGCCCTTAAACAGATAAACAGGGAAGCCTACAGGCAGATAAAAAAGATAGTGGCAGAAAAACGCGGAGAGCGGGAGGAGTTTCTGGGTCAGGCCCAGGAGGCAATGCGCAAAGAAGCGGAGGCGGCGGGCATATCCGTTGAAGTTTCAAGCCGCGCAAAACATTTTTATTCGATTTATCAAAAGATGCGGAAGCGGAACAGGGCTGCCGGAGACATCTTCGATCTTTTCGGAATACGGATCATCTGCGACAGCGTAGAAAACTGTTACACTCTTCTGGGCATGGTTCACCGTCTTTACAGGCCCCTGGACGGCCGTTTCAAAGATTACATCGCCATGCCCAAATCCAACGGATACCAGAGTCTTCATACCACAGTCATATCGTCCGGCGGCAAAACGCTCGAGATACAGATACGCACCACGGGAATGCACCACATCGCCGAATACGGCCTTGCCAGCCACTGGCTCTACAAAAAGGGGAGCGCCCGCGAAATAATCCGCCCCGTCGACGTTTCCATAGTCGGAAGGCTCAGGGACTGGAAACAGGCTGAAAACGAAGGCCCAAAAAACGGGGCGGAATTCCTGCGGGACATCAAGCGGGAACTCCTCAAGGATTCGATCTGTGTTTTTACCCCGAAGGGAGACATCATCGAACTTCCCGCCGGGGCCACTCCCATAGATTTCGCCTACGGCATACACACGGCTGTCGGCGAACACTGCATAGGCGCAAAGGCGGACGGCGTAATCGTTCCGCTGGGATCAGAACTGAAGAATACCCAGGTGGTAGAGATCTTCACCGCCACAAACGCCCATCCCCGCGCCAACTGGCTCAGGCTGGTCAAGACCTCAAAGGCGCGGGGCAAGATACGCTCCTGGCTGGAACAGAACGGCGATCCGGCCGTTGCGGAAAAGAACGCGCCCGCAAAGAAGAGGGACACTCCGGGCCGCGTCTCCGTTCATCCCGCCGGAATTTCCGCCGAATCCCAGACTGAAGTACAACAGGTTACGGAGGGAGAGCCTCTTCATGTCCGTGTCGAGGATGAAAAGAATTTCATGATACATTTCGCCCGGTGCTGCAGGCCCGTAACGGGCGACGACATCATAGGCTATGTATCCCGGGGCCGGGGGATCATCATTCACCGGAAAAACTGCGGCAATCTTGCCGGCATATCCGATTTCGCCGAACGGAAAATAGAAGTTGAATGGGAAAACGCCGGCCCGGCGCTGACAAAGCGTTTCAGAATAGAGGCCCGCTTTTCATCGGATCTTTTTTCCGAAATAGAGGGAGCGGTGCGCAAGTACCAGGGCCATCTTGTCGAGGGGCGTCTTGAAGAAACGGCGCCCGGCCGCCTCACCGGTCTTTTTACCATGCGGCTCGAATCGGCGGACGACCTTAAACGCGTAATGAAAAACATGCGCGGCATTCCCGGAATGCTCCGCATACAGCCCCTCGGCTAAAGAGGAAAACCGCCGCCACGGGCGCAGTATTCTGAATTCAAAATAAAACCACGGACGACACGGACCAGCACGGACAAAAAATACATTTGAAACTAAAAGCCCGTGTTTGTCCGTGAGGGCGAACCAGAGCTTCGTTGTGGTTAATACCGGCTTTGTCCGTTTCGTCCGTGAGGGTCTGTGGTTAACTTTCTTCAAAATTCTGCCAATTTGACGGTGTTTACCAAGTAAAAAAGTAAACACCGATGCCTTGGCCGCCGCAGGGCGCGTACTGTTTCCTTTTTCCCGTCCGTGTTATGCTGTCCTCATGAACCGGCGCGCGGAACGGCGGGTATGCCGTTTTTTGAAGACAGGACTGTGCCTTGTTGCCGTCCTCTTCTTGTTTTCATGCATGCTGCAAAAACGCATCACGCCCGGGGAGGAGCTTTCTTTCCCCGCCGCCGGCCCGGCGACTGAATCCCGGCCGGATACAATCCCGCTTTATTACCTTACCCTTGTTGCCGCCGGGGACAATCTGTACCACGATCCCATGATACGCCCGCCCCCTCCGGGGGAAGACTGGGACTTTACCGGCAATTATTCCGAAGTTACCCCCTACATAAAAGAGGCGGACATTGCCTTTATAAATCAGGAAACGCTGCTCGGCGGCGCGGAATTCGGCCTTTCGGGGTATCCCCGTTTTAATTCCCCGCAGGAATTGGGGGCGGCTCTTGTCTCGGCGGGTTTCGACGTCATCAATCACGCGAACAACCATGTCATGGACAAGGGGGAAAAGGCGGTCTTCGCTACCATGGACTATTGGGACACCGTTCCCGGCGTCAGCTACCTGGGGATACGCCGCTCACAGGAAGAAAGACAGCGGCCCCTTATCGTCGAGCGGAACAACATACGCGCGGGTTTTCTGTCCTACACATACGGGACCAACGGGCTTCCTGTTCCCCGGGACAAACCCTGGCTTGTCGCGCTGACGGACGAAAAGACCATGGCCGAAGAAATGGACGCACTCCGCCCCCTCTGCGATTTCCTCGTTGTGTCCGTTCACTGGGGCAACGAATACGAGCACAGCCCGAACGCCGCCCAGAAAAGGACCGCCCTTTTCCTGGCCGGACACGGCGCGGACCTCATCCTCGGGCATCATCCCCATGTCATTCAGCCTGTCGAAACCATTCCGAGACCAGAAGGCGGCCAAACGCTCTGTTATTATTCGCTGGGAAATTTCCTGTCCGCGCAGGACAGAAGCCCGCGCCTCCTTGGCGCCCTTGCCTATGTCCGCGTAAAAAAAGAAGGCGGGAACACGCTCATTGATCAATCGGGGGT
>JAISEB010000291.1 GCA_031264395.1 Treponema sp.
GAAAATATGGGGGATGATCCCATAAAGATCTTTATTGATTCTCCCGGCGGGGACGCCGACGCGGGTTACGCGATCTTCGACATGATACGGTTTGTAAAGCCGCCCGTCTTTACCATAGGAATGGGCCTTGTGGCAAGCGCCGCGGCCATCATACAGCTTGCAAGTCCCAGGGAAAGGCGCGCGGGCCTTCCCAACAGCCATTACCTTATCCATCAGCCCCTTTCGGGCATACGCGGAGTGGCGACCGACATAGAAATACACGCGCGGGAAATCGACAAGCTGCGGGAAAAAATCAACCGCCTCATCTCCGGGGAAACGGGCGTTTCTCTTGAACAGGTGGAAAAAGACACCGACCGGGACTACTGGATGAACGCCGAAGAAGCGGCGGCCTACGGCCTCATCTCCAGGGTTATAAAGAAACGGGACGAACTGTAACTCGCCCCTTGTCATGATAGAACTGGCGGTTTTTCTGGGGAATCCGGGCCGTGAATACGCGCGGAACCGGCACAACGCGGGGCGGCTTGCGGCCCCGCTCCTTCCCTTTTACGGGTCCCTCGTGTGGCGGAAAAAATACCGCGGGCTGTACGCCGCCCTGAACGCGTCCGTGTTTGCCGGGGACCTGTCCGCGCCGGGCGGTTGCGCGCCTTGTGTACCGGATCGCCGTGTTCATTTTCTTATGCCGGAAACCTACATGAACCTGTCCGGGGAATCGGCCGCGGAGGCCGCTTCTTTTTTCAGAATAAAGGCCGAAGGGATAATTGCCGTTCATGACGAACTTGAGCTTCCCCTGGGGACCGCGGCCTTTAAATTCGGCGGAGGACTCGGCGGGCACAACGGGCTGCGATCCATGAAGGCCGCCCTGGGTACGGCGGATTTCTGGCGGCTCCGCATAGGCATAGGCCGGCCCGGCCACAGCGACATTTCAGGCTGGGTGCTTTCGGATTTCAGCGCCGCCGAAGAAGAAACGCTGGAGCCTGTTCTTGCCGCTTCGGCGCGGGCGCTTGCGGAGGCCCTGTCTTGTGGCCCCGAATCACTGCTCCCGGAGTGGAATAAAAAGAAGATCGCCCCGGCCCTGAAAGGAACGTAACCATGCAGCACAAAGACACTCCTCCTGTACGCGGCGGCGCGAAGGAGGCATTTGAAAAACTTCTGGGAATCATTGCCCGCCTCCGCGCCCCCGGCGGATGCCCTTGGGACAGGGAACAGAGCCCCGAAAGCCTCAGGGGAGACCTTATCGAGGAAACCTACGAATGTGTGGAGGCCATAGACGGAAAGGAGCCGGGCCACATCATGGAGGAACTGGGGGATCTTTTTCTTCTTGTGACCATGCTTTCCTACATGCATGAACAGGACGGCGCCTTCACCGTCGCGGATGTCCTTGAAGGCGTTTCCGCGAAACTTGTGCGGAGGCATCCCCATGTATTCGGCAGCGTCAAGGCAAAGGACAGCGCGGAGGTTCTTGACAACTGGGCTCGCATCAAGGTGGAAGAGGAAGGAAGAAAGCCGAAGGATTCTGTTCTGGACGGGGTGTCCCGCGGCCTTCCGCCTCTTGACCGCGCCTTTAAGCTCCAGAAGAAGGCCGCCCGTACAGGTTTTGACTGGCCCGATTTCGGCGGTGTCGCGGGCAAGCTGGAGGAAGAGCTTGACGAAGTGCGAGAAGCCGCGGCGGCGCGGGCCTTGCCGGCGCTTTCGGGTTCGGGGGAAGCGGAAGGGGATTCCCCGGGAGACGCCGGGCGGCGGCCGTCCGCGCGTCTTGAAGGTGAACTGGGGGACCTTCTTTTTTCCGCTGTAAACATCTGCCGCTTTCTTGGCGCGGACCCTTCGGTGGCCCTTCAGCGGGCAAACGTCAAATTTGAAAAACGCTTTAAGCATGTAGAAAAAAGGATGAAGGAAAAGGGAACGGAGATGAAGAAGGAGAACCTTGCCGTCATGGACGCGTTTTGGGAGGAAGCAAAAAAGGACGCTCCCTGAAACAGGCGGAAAGGCTTCCTCCGCGGCGTTTGCGGGCCCTACACCTGGCCGAAATTCATGAGCACCTGTTTGAGCCGCTGTTCGAGCAGCGGGTACGAGAAAAATTTTCGCCCCAGTTCGTAATTCCTTTCCGCCATAATGTTTCCTGCTTCCGGGTATTCCAGAATCGCCCGGACCGTTTCCACCGTGTCGGTCGTAATGTTGTTTTCCATGATTACCACGTCAAAATCCAGGGGCTCAATATCCCGCTGGAAAATCGAATACCGGTTAACCAGTATGGGTTTTTTGAACCAGAGCGCCTCGAGGAACGCGTTGCCGAATCCCTCGTAGCTTGAGGGGTACGTGACGAAATCGGCGTTGATGTAGCAGTCGGCAAGGTTGTATTTTTTCCTGCCGTCGCCGGTGGTTCCCCGCTCGCCGCCTATGATGTCGGGTCTTACCAGCACTTCCACTCCCAGAAGATCGGCGTAATCCATGGTACGCATGTAGTAGTCCGAGCCTTCGTCCCGCTCTTGGTGGCTTATGAGGAGTTTCGCGCGCCTGTCTTTGAGGCGGCTTGCCAGCTCTATGGCGTGCTCTATTCCCTTGCGGGCGACGATGCGGGTGGGCTGCAGGAGCAGGGCCTCGTCTTCCCCGACGCCCAGATCCCGCCGCATGGTACGGGCGTAGTCGTCCATAACCGGAGCCTCGCTGTCGAAGTCCAGTACGTTGGGAATAATAACGGAAGAAAGGCCGCAGCGGTACGAAAGCCTCTGGCACGCGTCCGAATTGATGACAACATGGTTAATGGGGTGCAGCCGGGGCGGGAAACTCATGGAAAGGTAATCTTCCACGCAGCTCACCGAAAAACGCTGGCGTTCCCACGAAAAGTCGTGGTGATGGGCAATGACGGGAATTCCCGTTTCGGCAATGTACTCGGTAATGGCAAGCCCTAGGGGAATGTTCATGGGAATGGCAAGGGCGTTTTCGACAATAAGAAGATCAATGTTGAACGCATCGACAAAATCGTAGAGCGCCCGCTTGAGAATAAGGCGCGCCGCCTGTATTTCGCCCGTGAGTTTTTCGTTCCGCACCGTAACGCCGAAACAGCGGGCCTGTATACCCGTAATAAGAGGATGACCGAAAAAGGCCTCCTCCACGACCATGGATTTTTCACTGTCCCAGTCCGAAAGGCCCGAGAAAAAAAAGCATTCGTAGCCCATTTTTTCCAGCACCTGCCGCCATTTGGCGGTTTCCAGGGACACCCCGTCGTTCCCCCTGAAGCGTGTAGACACAAAGCCGATCCGGTTTATCCTGTTAAATCTGGTAAGGTACATATTATTATACTAATTGAAAAAAACGGGAATTCAAGCGGGCGGCAAGACAGGCGCTCCAGTTCCGGCTTCTCCAAAAGCC
>JAISEB010000342.1 GCA_031264395.1 Treponema sp.
GAGGCGGCGGAATTGCAGATTCGCACCATACTTCAGGATGCCTGGGCGGAAGTGGAACACGAGCTGGTGTACAAGGCCGAATTTACCCCCTTTGACGACGCGCTGAAGCGCAAGCTTGCTGCGGTAAACGCCAGCCTTTCGCTGGCCGACACCATCTTTCAGGAAATTTGTTCCTATCAGCGGCGGCTGAACGGGGAACTGGAAAAGCGCCGCGGGTCCTTCTTCAAAAAAATAGAGGAATCGACCGACGTGCTTCTTTTTGCGGAAGAAGAGGAGAAGAGAGCGGACGCGCCCCCGTCCGGCCCCCCTGTTTCCGCCGAAACGCCGCTTGAGTCAAAGTCCATGGACGACCTCCTGCTTAACGCCCTGTTCGCCCACAACAAGGGCCGTTTTGACGAGGCGCTCGGCTTTTACAGCCGCATACTGGAAATGTCCCCCGGCAGCGATATTTGCGCCCTTGTGTACAAGCACCGGGGCATGGCGTATTTTGCCCGGTCAAAGTACGGCGACGCCATAGAGGATTTTACCAGAGCGCTGGAAATGGACGGCGAGTCCTACAAGGCCGCCTATTACCGGGGCGTGGTCCGTTCCGTCACCAGGCAGTACGCCGAAGCCGTCGGCGATTTTACCCTTTCGCTGCGGATTAACCCCTATCAGCCGTTCTGTTTCTTCAGGCGAGGCCAGGCTTATTACCACCTGGGCGATTATCCCGCGGCGCTGGCGGATACCGAGGCGTCGCTGGCCCTTGAGCCCGAAAACGCCCAGACGAAGAAATTCAGGGAACTGCTCCTCGAAAAATTGAAGATGTAGAGGGTCTCAGCACCTTCCGGCTGTCCTGAACCCTGAAATCCACCTTTTCCATCTTGTTCCCCGCTTTGCATTTTACTCACATTTGTACAGAAACGAGACATAAAATGACACAGTGTATAGTTTTTATACGAAACAATAATAAATGTACTTTCACAGTAATTATAGCCCAGTATATCCTCCTTAACGTCAATGAACTTGTTCAATAACCCAAAAAACCGGTCTTAAAAAAGGTTTGACAATCAAAGAGGGAAAGGGGATAATGAACGAAGGGGATTTTCGTTCAAATGAAAGTCCCATTGGAACATTTTCTAAAAATTTTTATCCGGAGGAAAGGTAATGAAATCAGGAAAATTCGTACTGATTGCCGTTGTGCTGCTTGCCGCCGCGGGAATGGTTTTCGCGAGTCCCGGCCAGCAGGGCGGCGCTTCAACACCGTCAGGCGGCTCGTCCGCTCTGCCAAGGAATGAAACACTGTATTTTAACGGTCTCTTGTGGGGAGCGCCCACCCATTTCAATCCTTTTAACGTGGACAGCTCTTTCGGCATTACCCCGTTTACGGCCCTGTCGCGGCAGCTTATCTATGAAACGCTGTTTGTCTTTAACATGCTGGACGCGAAACTTTACCCGCAGCTTGCCGACAGCTATGCATGGAACGGCCAGAATGTAACGGTCAAGCTCAATCCGAATGTTCATTTCAGCGACGGCAGACCGATGACCGCCGACGACGTGGTGTATTCCTATGAACTTCAGAACCGTTACGCCACGTCCGGTACCGCCTGGTGGTCTTACATAGACAGCGTCCGGAAAATAGACAACCTCACCGTTGAAATCAGGGGAAAAGCCTCCAACTTCAACCCCAAACACATTGAGACGTCCCTCTGCGCCCTGTACATTGTTCCCAAGCATGTGTGGGAAGGAATAGAGCGGAACAACCCGCCTCCTACCGGCATCGTACAGTACCCCAACTGGGAACCTGTGGCCACCGGCCCCTACAAGCCCCTGAGATGGGACGACACCGTTGCGGCCCTTGTCCGGGACGACAACTATTGGGGGAAACACGCTTCCCGGTACGGGAAACTTCCCGCTCCCAAATACCTGGTTCACAATGTATACCGTGACAACGCCGCCGGGGACGCGGCCTTCAGGGAAGGCCAGGTCGATGTTTCCCAGCAGTTCATTTCCCAGGTGTGGACCTTTGGCCCCAATGTCGAAACCTACATATCACAGCCGCCGTATTACTTCCCCGGCGTTATTCCTTCCATAGTGTTTAACACCCAGAAGCCCGGCCTTAACGATGCCGCTGTGCGCAGGGCAATCGCCATGGCCCTTGATTATGACCTTATAGGGAAGAACGCCATGTCCGGCTATACCGCCGCGCTGGTTCCTTCCATCATGCTTCCCGTTCCGGCCGAACAGGCCCTTATCGATCCTGCCGCCCTCAGGCAGTACCAGTGGACAGGCGTCGACATTGACGGCGCGAGGAGGCTTCTGGATCAGGCGGGCTGGGTGCCCGGCGCGGACGGCATACGGGCCAAGGGCGGGGTCAGGCTCAGTTTCAGGGCGGAATGTCCCGCCGGCTGGTCGGACTGGAACGCGTCCCTTGAAGTCGTCGCGCAGGTGGGGCGCCAGATAGGCATGGACATTACCACCTATTTCCCCGAGGCGAATGTGTGGCAGGCCGACAAGGACAACGGTACCTTCGATATTATTATGCACAGCTACGGCGGAGCCGGTCCCGCGTCTCCCTGGTCCAGGGCTTATGAGACCATGAGCAGCGCGGATCTTCCCCCCGCGGGAACCCCCAACCGCATCGGAAATTTCGGCCGCTGGACAAACGCGAGGGCCAACCAGATCATCGGCCAGCTTGCCGCCGAGACCAATCCCGCGACGCTGAAACAGCTGTGGACGGAACTTAACGTCATTTATCTGCAGAACATGCCCGCGGCGGGCCTCATGTACCGCCCGGCCCTGTTTCACACGGTCAATACCTCCGTGTGGGCGGGCTTCCCGAAATTCGGCGACGGGACCAATGTTCCGCCGACGATCTGTATAGACGGGTACGGCATTCAGACGCTGTACCGCATCTCTCCCAAGCGGTAGCCCCGAAACGGGAAGGCGGAGCGGCCTTCCCGAATGGAAAGGCAGCGCGGCGTTACACGGCCGGCTGCCTTTCTTTTGTGAATCACGTTTCGGGGGTGAATGTTGAAATCGTACTGTATATATTTGGGGAAGAAGGCCGCCTGGTATGCGGTTACCCTTGTTATCGCCGTTTTTCTGAACTTCCTTCTGCCCCGGCTCATTCCCGGCAATCCTGTGGCGACCATTGTGGCTTCCATGACCGCCGGCATGACCGACGCCAACGCCCAGAAAAAAATATACGACGCCTACATGAACATGTTCGGGCTTGATAAACCTCTTTGGCAGCAATTCTTTATTTATGTGGGAAACCTCTTTCAGGGAAACATGGGCATTTCTTTTTACCAGTTTCCCCGTTCCGTCGGCAACATTATTTCTTCGGCAATTCCATGGACACTGATGCTCCAGATCCCCGCCATTCTTACGGGCTGGTTTTTGGGAAACCTTCTGGGGGCCGTTACCGCCTACCGCAAGGGAATTTTCGACAAGGTGTTTTTTCCTTTCTTTTTGTTCATGAGCGCCGTTCCCGCCTTTGGGCTCGCCATTGTCAACGTGCACTTTCTGGCGAACAAGCTGCACCTGTTTCCCGGAAGTCTCGGCTATGCGTTCGACATGCTGCCCAGCTGGACAAATCCGGCCTTTCTGCTTTCGGTGCTGAACCATTACCGCCTGCCCTTCCTTACCATGGTTCTTGTGGTTATAGGGGGCCAGTCTCTGGGCATGCGGGAAATGTCCATATATGAACTTAACGCCGACTATGTCAAGTACAGCCGGCTCATGGGAATAAAAGATTCCAAAATAGTGTGGTACGTGTTTCGCAACGCCATGCTCCCCCAGATCACGGGCCTTGCCCTTTCTCTTGGCACGATGATAGGGGGAAACCTTATCACAGAGATCGTGTTCAGTTACCCCGGCCTTGGAACGACAATGTTCACCGCAATCAGGACGCAGGACTATACCCTTATCTCTGGCTGCACCCTGATCATCACCGTTACGGTGCTGGCCGCCAACTTTATTGTGGATATTATCTGCGGCGTCATAGATCCCCGGGTCAAGGCCGCTTCACAGGAGGAAAGGTAATGGGCCATATCTTCAAAACCGCCTTCAAGTCAGGCAAATTCCGCTTTGGTTTTTTTGTAATGGCCGCCGTTCTTCTTCTGATTGTCTTTTTCCCCATTTTCGTGCGGACCGATCCCCTGCTCATGGAAGGCGGCATGTTCGAGCCTCCCAATACCGGGGAAATGATGAGGGCGCGGCGGGAACAGGGGCCTTCTCCCTCGGAGCTTCCTTCTTCCCCGGCAAATACCGCGGAGGACGATCTGTTGAGCCAGTTCGGTATTACCGCCGTTACAAGGGAGATCCCCAAAAAGCTCCACGTGCTTGGGACCGATAATTTTGGCCGGGATGTAATGGCGGAACTTGTGGCCGGAACCCGGACGAGCCTTCTAATCGGCATTGTCGCGGGGATCATCGCCACCTTTATCGGCCTTGCCATAGGGCTTGTTGCCGGTTATACCGGGGGCCAGGTGGACAACTTTCTTTCAAGCCTCACCAACATCTTTATCGTGATTCCGTCTTTTGTTATTCTTGTGCTTGTGTCGGTAAGCATAGATTCCCGGAGTTTCTGGAGCACGGGGATCATTATCGGCATTACAAGCTGGCCCTGGACGGCCCGTTCCGTCCGGGCCCAGACCACGAGCCTTCGGCACCGCGATCACGTCAACCTTTCAAAACTGTCGGGCCACAGCATGCCCCGCATCATCATTCAGGATATTCTGCCCTATATCGCCTCCTATGTGGTCATGGCCTTTATTTTACAGGTCGCGTCGGGGATTCTTTCGGAGGCGCAGATTTCCATGCTTGGACTTGGACCCCGGAATGTGGCGAGCCTTGGCCTTATGATGAACTGGGCGGTGTTTTTCAGCGCCCTTCCCACGGGGGCCTGGTGGGCCTTTCTTCCTGTCGTTTTAATGGTAGCCCTTATTTCTTTTTCACTTAACCTGATGAACTCCGGGCTTGACCAGATATTCAACCCCCAGATAAGGAATTAGGCCCATGGGAACGATGCTGGAGGTTACAAACCTCACTACGTATTACAGGACGCGGATGAATGAAAAGATCTGTTCGGTGGACGCCGTTTCGTTCAGCCTCGAGGAAGGCAAGTCCATAGGCATAGCGGGGGAATCGGGCTGCGGTAAAAGCACCCTTGCCATGAGCGTCATGGGTTATTATTTTCCGCCGCTCTATTACGAGTCGGGAAGCATTGTCATAGACGGAAAGGAAATCACAGGCCTTTCTCCCGATACAATAAGGCGGACCGTGCTGGGTTCGGAAATTGCCTACATCCCCCAGGCGGCGATGAACGCCCTGAACCCTTCCCGCAAGATAATCCGTTTTATTGAAGACGTGATGCAAGCCCACGGGAGCGGGCTTTCGCGGGCGGAGATAAGGGATCTGGCGGCGGAGCGTTTCGGCGTACTCAACCTTCCCCCCAAAACACTCGATCAGTACGCGGTGGAACTTTCCGGGGGCATGAAACAGCGGACCGTCATCGCCATTTCGACTATCCTCAACCCCAAGGTTCTCATAGCCGACGAGCCCTCCTCCGCGCTGGATGTTTCTTCCCAGAAAATAGTCATCAGGCTTCTGTACGATCTTATGGAAAAGGGCTTTGTCAAATCCATGCTTTTTATTACCCACGAGCTTCCCCTGCTGTTCAACGTTACCAACGACATTATGGTAATGTACGCCGGAGAAATTGTTGAACGGGGAACCGCGAAGGAAATGGTTTTTGATCCCGTTATGCCCTATTCCAGGGGCCTCATGAATTCGATCATAGTGCCCGAAGACGGGACAAGGGGTCATGTCCTTAAGGCCATACCCGGCGCGCCGCCCAATCTGAAGATCCGGCCTTCCGGCTGCCGCTTTGCCGAGCGCTGCCGTTACGCGGACGAAGCCTGCCGTGCGGCAGGACTTGCCCTTGAGCAGAACGCCGGGCCGGGCCGCGCTTACCGCTGCCGGCACAGTCCTGATGAGCTGTATAAAATATACAAGGACGAAGTTCCGGACGGCGAAATGGAGAAAGCATATGGTGCGTGATAAAATGGGTGAAGTTTTTTTAAGCGCCGCCGGGCTTACGCGGGAATTCGGCTACGGGGAACGCAAGACCCTGGCGGTTAACAATGTTGATTTTGAATTTCACCGCGGCGAAATTGTCTCCATAGTCGGCGAATCGGGTTCGGGCAAGACCACTGTGGCCAAGATGGTGCTTGGGCTCCTCAAACCGACGCGGGGCGAAATTTTCTTTGAGGGAAAGATCCGGGATATTTCTACCCACGCCAAACGCAGGCTGTACTGGCGCAGCATTCAGGCGATCTTTCAGGACCCCTTTTCGGCCTACAATATCTTTCACAAGGTAGACTCGGTTCTTGAGGACTGTATACGCCTCGAGGGAGGCGGAAACCTGGACGCCGGGGAAAAATTCGAAAAGATGAAAGACGCCTGCAAATTTGTCAATCTCAAATTCGAAGAACTTTCCAGCAAATATCCCTTTGAACTTTCGGGCGGCCAGATGCAGCGGCTCATGATAGCCCGGATCTTCATGCTCCGCCCCAGGCTCCTTATTGCCGACGAGCCCACTTCAATGATAGACGCCTGTTCGCGGGCAACCATTCTGGACATGCTGTTAAAGCTCCGGGATGAAATAAACATGACCATTGTCTTCATTACCCACGACATAGGGCTTGCTTATTACATCTCCGATACGGTGTATATTATGGAGAAGGGGGTCATTGTGGAGCGGGGGACCGCCGACGAAGCCATACTGCATCCCAAGTCGGATTACACCAAGCGGCTTCTGGGAGACGTGCCCAAGATCTACGAGCCTTGGGATTTTTCCCTGGCCGGCGGCGCGGAAAAGGAAAACAGCGCGTAGAAGATGTTAAAACATTCCGTGTACAGACGCCGCCGCCGTTTTCCCGCCATGCCGGCCCTCGCGGCGATGGCGGCGTTTTTCCTTGGCGCGTGCGCGTCGCTGGCAGGAACGAAGCCTCCCCCGGATCTGGGGGACTTTCCGCTCCGGTCATACGCGGCGGAAAACATAAACGGCGATTTTCCCGAAGCGGTCTATATCAAAACAAGAACGCAGACTTTTAACGCCTATCATTATTATGTGCTAAAGGACGGGAAGATCTGGTACAAGAGCATAGATCCCCGGAAGAAGCCTTTTGAATGGGTTCTTTTCGGGAAAACCGGGCTTCCCCATAATCTGTGGAAATGGTCTTTTCGCAAGCCCGCCGCCGTCGCGGAAATATCCGCCGACGCGGACGAGCTTGTGGCCCTTTCCGTCGAAGGCGCTTTTTACCGTTACTGTTTTGACAGGACCATTGCCCATAAATCCAATGTGTGGCTCGACAGGCAGGGCTGGCCCCGGGAAGACCGGCTTTATATAGACGGCCGTTTCGAAAACAACAGGGCCTGGGCAATGGGAAAACGGAACAGGCATGTTTTGTACTACGAGGACCCCTTCGGGAACCAGCATCACAACGGCACCATGGAAATCGCCACGACCTATGTGCTCCTTGAGGACGGGCAGGAAATTTGCTATGCCGATCCGGGACTTCCCCCCGATTTTTCACGGAATTACGCCGGGCCGGAGCGGGGGGCGTTCAGGGCGGCCGCCCTGTCGGCGAGCGCGTCGACGGTTTTTTTGATCAACGACGCCGGAGAAATGTACACCCGCATTGCCGATTTTGACATTGTGGGCTGTGACCCCATGCTTTTCAAGTACACGTACATTCCGTACAAATCGAATCTGGCGGGGACAAATTATTTTTCCAATTTAACGGAATGGGCCCTGCCTTCGGAAGACTGGAGAAGCCAGCCGCGTATTCCGCTTTCGGGAAAAGCGGCCCTTACGCGCTACATTACGATACTGCAGAACGGGTACGGCAACGGGGCAAGGGAGCTTCGCGTAGCCGGCCTTGATGAACACGGCAGGACCGGTTACTGGACAAAAGCGGTATTTGCCCCTTCCTGGGAATTCATCCCCGCGCCCCTGTATTTTCCCGAAGGCGCGTTTCTTGAAGCGGTGGACCGGGGGGAGCGGGGAATATCCCCCGACAGGTCTTTTACGGGCTTCTTGTGGAAAGGAAACGAAAGGAAAGAGCCGGAATGCACTATTCCCAATTTTAACATACTCGAGGGGGACTGCGATCTCCGCATCAGCCTTGGCGGGGAAACCTGTACCGTAAAACTTCATCCTGTGGAACTGTGGACGTATGTGCGGAGGGATTACCTTCCCGGAAGAAAAGGCCCGCCCAAATTGTTTTTTGTTACACTGGACGTTCCCGAAAACGCGTATGACGGCCTTTCCCCCGAATTTGCCGGGGCGCTCCGTGAACAATTCACGGTAAAAGACAAGGTTGTTTTTCAGTATATCATGGCGGCGTCGGAGAACTATGTTCTCGTGGTAGATAAAACCAACACCGGCGACGTTCTTTTCCTTACCGACGGCGTCCTGTCCCAAAACCTCCCCGAATTTCAGCGTAGACGCTACGCCGGGGACTACGAAGAACTCGGCCGTTACCTTTCACCCGAATTGACCCTTGAGGGGAAGACTTCCCTCGCGGGCGGGGACCGGGGGGAACTTGAGCGCAAGATTGCGTTGAACAAGTCCTTGCGGCGGGAATTGAGGGAGCGGATCGTTTCCCTGCGCTACGATCATTTGTCCGCCGTCAGTCTTGATATGATGTATCTGCCCCTGCATTATTTTATTATCCTTACCCCCCTTCGTTTTCTGGACGTGCCTAAAATACGGACCATAACCACCCATGGGAACAACATCGTGATGGCCAACTCCGTGTATATCGACATGGTTTCAACTACCCGTATATGGATTGACAGGAAAATAATTGATTTTCTGGATGTCAGAATCAAATGCTATGAAGAGGTTGAAGACCTGCTCGCAAAAGGCGCGGAAAGCGCCGGGGTTCCCCCCTGGTATTCGGAGGACATTGCCGCCTACTGGGATGCCGCCGGCCTCCCGCGCAGGATAGAGGGAGTTTTTTTTGATCCCTTCGCGCCCGGGGCCGGGCAAATTCCCGCGGTCTTGAATTTCAGGGAAAATGAGGAGAGAAGGGAGACATTCGGCTGGTATCTTTCCCTTGGGGAAGAGGAAGACAGGCCGTTTTTTCTTTTTATCGATCCGCAGAAGAGCCTGAAGACAATATATTCCCGGAACGGCAGAACGCCCGGACAGCGCGCCGTACATCTTGGCTGTACGCTGCACGTCAATCCGTCGGCGGACGGCGGCCCGGAGCGGAGAATTGCCGAACGGTGCCTTGCGCCGCTCATGCGGACCAGCCGCCCGGGAGTAGACGTGAGGATTGTTTTTGACGGCAGTACGTTTGAAATACGAACCTGGCCCTCCGGCGCGCCTCTTTTTCGCGGTCAGGTTTCGTATTAGGGTTGTTCAATAACTGAAGTTTTCGCACAGCTTCCGCTTAAAAACGGCCCCGTTATACAAACCGCGTGATCTCCTCAAGGGGTTTGCGGGATTTCGGGCGTACGGCGGGATCGGCAGGGTAGCCCGCCGCGATAAAGGCCGCGAATTGTTTTTCAATGGGAATATCAAGGAGTTTGCAAAGCCCTTCGCGATCGTAGATGCCGATGATACAGGTTCCCAGTCCCTGCGTTTCCGCCTCAAGGCAGATTTGCAGGACAGCGCCGCCCGCATCGGTCTTTGCGAAATACTGGCTGTCCAGTATATGGCGTATGGACGGCATGAGAACGGCGTGCTCTTCCAGTACGATAATGAACGCCCGCGCCTTTGAAAGAAAAGGATTCATGTTCATCTGCTGGCCGCATTTTGCCGCCTCCGCGACAACGCCGGGCGTTTCAACGACGACAAAACTCCAGGGCTGGGAATTGCACGCGGAAGGCGCGCAGCGGCCGGCGTCAACGCATTTTACCAATTTTTCATGTTCCACAGGCTTGTCCGAAAAACTCCGGCAGCTTTGACGGCGCAGGCCCAATTCCAAAAAATCCTCATAAACAGGCATGAAAACCTCCCTTCATGATAATAAAGCATATCACAACAACATGTCCCTGGGAATGTGCGGCGGCTCAGGCCCTCATCGCCCCGCCGGGTTCAGGGCCGCTCACGCGCCACGGGTACGGCCTGCGGGCTTGCCGCGTACGGGAGGCTCATTCCGGGCCGGGGTTTAACCCTGCCGGCGCTCTCCCCGGCGCCTTTTCCTCCCTCCGGTCGGCGGGTTAAACCCTTCGGCTCCCTTAAAGTATGCAATTCACGGAGTTTTGCCTTGCAAAACTCCAACATAAAAAAAGAGCCC
>JAISEB010000351.1 GCA_031264395.1 Treponema sp.
TTTCTCAAGGCCCAATCCCCGAAGCCTTAGAACAGGATACGGGCCCGCACAGGCCCGCCGCACGCCAAAGTCTCCTGGCTTGCGGGCGCCGCCTTTCGGGGCGGCTCGTCCGTCAGCCTACCCAACCGGAAACCGGCCAGTGGCTGTTTGACGGATTAAAACCCGGTCACAGTTACGGGATAGCGGAGGAATACAACCGCGTTTGTGAAAACACGGTTTTCACCTCGCTTCCTTTGAAGCATGCGTCACCAGTATAAGGCTGAAAGAAAAAAATGGCAAGCGCCTCCTGCAAAACAGCAATTCAGAATTTAACTACAGACTTCACGGACGGAACGGACAAACACGGCTCTTTAGTTTCAAATGTATATTTTGTCCGTGTTGGTCCGTGTCTGTCTGTGGTTGTTTTGAATTCGAAATTACGGCGGCGGCTCCCTTTTCCTTAACCGGCGGACGGTGTATACTGAATCCATGACGGACTATGCGGCCGGGTATATAGGGACCTATACCGAAGGGGCGGGCGGAAAGGCGCGGGGCGTTTATTCCTTTGTCATGAACACCGCGACGGGCGTTATTGAGGATTTCCGCCTTGCCGCCGAATCGGTAAACCCGTCATGGCTTGTTCTTTCGCCCGGCGGAAAATTTCTCTACGCGGCAAACGAAACCGCCTCGTTTGAAGGCAGATCCGGCAGCGGCGGGATCTCCGCGTTTGCCGCCGGGGAGGACGGCGGCCTTGTGTTCCTTAACAGCAGGCGGAGCGGCGGAAGGCATCCGTGCCACCTTGCCGTCAACAGGGAAGGCGATTGTCTTGTCGCCGCCAATTATTCAAGCGGCGTCATTTCCGTATTTCCGCTGGATGAACGCGGTTTTGCGGGCGGCTGTGTCCAGACGATACGCCTTGCGGGGAACGGGCCTGTCCCGGGCCGGCAGGAAAAGGCCCACGCGCATTCTTTTATGTTCGACAAAGATTACCGTTACGGCTTTGCCTGTGATCTTGGCTCCGATAAAATCATGGCGTACCGTTTTGAACGGGGCGCTCCTTCTCCCCTTGTTCCCGCTTCTCCTCCCTTCTTTGGGACGACGCCGGGAGCGGGTCCCCGGCACGGGATCTTTTTTCCTTCGGGAACCTTCGCCTATTACCTTAACGAGCTTTCGTCAACAGTCGATGTGCTCAGGTACGATCTGGACGGCCGCTTCAAAAAAATACAAAGTGTTTCCGCCCTTCCCCCGAAGAAGAAAGGAAAAAACATTCCCAGCATAGCCGCGGCGGTGCGTGTAAGCTGTGACGGCAGATTTCTTTATGCCTCAAACCGCGGGCATGACAGCATCAGTCTTTTCAAAATAAAAAAAAGCGGCGTTCTGGAATTTGTTGAAGCGTCCCCGTCGGGGGGAAGGCACCCGCGCGATTTCATCATGGACCCGGAAGGCGGCTTCCTTATCGCGCTTAACAAGGATTCGGATAACATCGTTATCTTCGGAATAAACCGCTCGACAGGCCGGCTTAAAAAGCTGAGGGAATATCCCGCGCTGTCGCCTGTCTCAATTATTTTCCGGTGAGGCGTCATGAAACCGCGCAGGGGAGAAAACATGGTGCTGGGGATTGACTTCGGCACCGATTCATGCAGGGCGCTCGTTATAGACGCCGCCTGCGGGGAAGAGGCCGCGTCGGCTCACGCCGGTTATTCCCGCTGGGCGCGCGGGCTTTACTGTGACAGGGCCGAAAGCCGTTTCCGCCAGCATCCGCTGGATTACCTTGAAGCCCTTGAATCCTGTGTCAGGGAGGCGGTAAAAAAGGCGGGGAGCGCCGCGCGGAAGATACGGGGCATAGGCATAGACACCACAGGCTCAACGCCCTGCGCGGTTGACATTGAAGGGAATCCCCTTTCGCTGAAAAATGAATTTGCCGAAAACCCCGCCGCCATGTTCGTTCTATGGAAGGATCACACGTCGGCCGCGGAATCGGACAGGATCAACCGCGCCGCCGCGGCCTGGAAAGGCGCCGATTATCTTTTGTATAACGGCGGCGTACATTCCCCCGAATGGTTCTGGTCGAAGATCATGCGGGTTCTTTCAGAAGATGAAAACGTCGCCCGCGAGGCCTTTTCGTTCCTGGAACACTGCGAATGGATGTCCGCCCTTTTAACGGGAAACAGGGATGTCAGGCGCATCAAGCGGTGCCGCTGTTCCATGGGCCTTAGGGCGCTCTGGCATCCCGAATTCGGCGGATACCCGCCTGCGGAATTTTTCCGGGCGGCCGATCCCGCTCTTCCCCGCATCCTTGAAACAATGGGAAACGAAACATGGCCCGCCGATACAACCGCGGGTTTTTTGTGCGGCGAATGGGCGGACCGGCTTGCCCTTCCTTCCGGCATACCCGTTACGGTGGGAGCCATGGACGCCCATACCGGCGGAACAGGCGGCGGGGTGCGGCCGGGCTGGATGGTGATGGTGGCGGGCACGTCAACCTGCGATCTTCTTGTAACGCCCGCAGCGGACGGGCCTTCCAGGCCTGTCCGGGGCATCTGCGGACAGGCGGAAGGGGCCGTTGTGCCGGGCATGACAGGATACGAGGCCGGCCAGAGCGCCTTTGGCGATGTTTACGCGTGGTTCAGGGATCTGCTTTGCTGGCCCCTTGAAAACATGCTTCCCGGCATGGAAGACATGGAAAATATCGATCCTTCCGTCATGGAAAAGCTCGCTTCGGCCCTTCCCGGCCTTGTCATTCCCGCGCTTGAAAAGGCGGCCGAAGCGGTTGATCCCGCCGCGAGCGGCCTTGTTGCCCTGGACTGGCTCAACGGCCGGCGCACTCCCGACGCGGATCTTCTGGCAAGGGGCGCTGTAACAGGGCTTACGCTGGGATCAGACGCCCCCCGTGTGTACCGCGCCCTTGCCGACGCTACCGCCTTTGGGCTCAGGGCCATTGTCGAACGTTTCAGGGAAGAAGGGCTCCCCCTCGACGGTATTTTCGCCGTCGGCGGCGTGGCCCGCAAATCCCCGCTTGTCATGCAGATTGCCGCCGACGTGCTTGACATGCCCATTCATGTACGGGCCGGCGGTGAATCTGTCGCGCGGGGATCGGCAATACACGCGGCCGTAAGCGCCGGCCTTTACGCGGACGTTCCGGCGGCGCAGCGGAACATGTGTTCGCCCGTCGAAAAAATCTACACGCCCCGGCCCGAAAGGGTACTTGTCTATAACCGGCTTTACGGGCAATATAGGAAATCAGGAGATTATTATGGCAATTCTTGACAGATTCAAGCTTGACGGAAGGACCGCGCTGGTCACAGGCGGCGGCCAGGGAATAGGGCAGGCCTTTTGTTTTGCGCTGGGCGAAGCGGGGGCAAAGGTCGCCGTGGTTGACATTAACCTTCCCGCCGCGGAAGAGACCGCCGGTCTCTGTGAAAAAAGGGGAATAAGCGCCATTGCCGTTAAAACCGACGTCACAAACGAGGACGATGTGCGGAAAATGGTAAAGGCGGTCATTGACAAATGGGGCTTTCTTACCATAGGGGTCAACAACGCCGGTATGGGAGTATGGCGCGCGGCCCTTGAGCAGGATTTCGGCGAATGGCGAAAAATCCTTTCCCTTAATCTTGATTCCGTTTTCCTCTGCGCCCGTCACGAGGCGCGTGAAATGGAAAAGAAGGGTTACGGCAAGATCATCAATACCGCGTCCATGTCGGCCCATATCAGCAACACCCCGCAGAACCAGTGCGCCTACAACGCTTCCAAAGCCGGTGTTCTTCATCTTACCCGGAGCCTTGCCGCCGAATGGGCCCCGAAAAATATCAGGGTGAACAGCATCAGCCCCGGTTATACCAAAACCATGCTTGTCGAAAAACTCCTTGAAACGCCTGAGGGAAAAACAATGCTTCCCAAATGGCTGGAAAAAATCCCCATGAACCGCATGGCCTCTGTTGAGGATCTCCAGGGCGCCGCGGTTTACCTTGCCTCGGAAGCGTCCGATTACGCAACCGGCACGGACATCATCGTAGACGGCGGTTACTGCTGCTGGTAACGAAAAAACACGGACCGGTGATCATGGCCTGTTCCAAAACCAGCCAGGTTTTGGGACAGGCCGCAATTCCGAATTCAAAATAACCACGGACAGACACAGACCAACACGGACAAAATACAAATTTGAAACTAAAAGCCCGGTTTTGTCCGTTCTGTCCGTGAAGGTCCGCAGTTGAATTCGGAATTCTTGTTGGAACAGGCTCGCATCTGGGGGTTTTCCCAGAATTTCAGTTTTTGGAAAATCCTCCCGTTTCAACTTTTTTTTCTTTTAGGTGTATTTCGTCCGCGCAACACCCTCTACAGTTAGGCTATGCGGGTTTTATGTAAATCCGCCGGCCGGCGGGCCTTTTCCGGAATTCCGGGAAAGGTTTCCGGTTATTCAAAAATACCGTAGTTTCCGGCCATGCGA
>JAISEB010000001.1 GCA_031264395.1 Treponema sp.
CGTCTCCCCCAGGGGCCCGGGAACGGCCAGCCTTTCGGCGGCGGCAAGGGGAAACACCCAGCTCCGCCCCCCGCCCATGACCTGCGCGCGGACTTCCCCGCTCCCCCCGTAGGCGGGGATAAGGGAAAAGAGTGTCAGCGACAAAACAAGCGCGAGAACGGCCAGATCAAGGGGCTTTACCGCGCCGCGCGGCATTTTTCCCGCGTTCAGCATGTTATTCTTTTTCATCAAAAAACCGAAAAATACATCAGGAGACCCCCGCCACAGAGCACTACTCTTGACCCTTTGACACCTTTTTCCCTTCCTTCTTTTACTTTTTCGACTTTTTCGACCTGGCGGTAAATCTTTCTTTAACTGTAACCTTCCGGCCGCTTCCGTGTTCTCATTATTGCTGAAGGAATGTTCAAATACCATTTTGAACGCGGCAGAGCCGCTTTTAATCAGCTTGGGAGCTTTCTTTCCCGGCCGTTACCGGCGTTCCTCCTCCCGGTAACGGCTTTTTTATGCCGGCAAGCCCTTGGCCCCGCCTTGAGGCGCGCGTCAGATACCGACGACGGAAGTAACCTGGGGCACTTCTTTTTTCAGATAGTTTTCAATCCCCATTTTAAGGGTCATCTGGGCCATTGGGCAGCCGCCGCATGCGCCGGTAAGTTTTACCGAAACGGTACCGTCATCCGCGACAGACACAAATTCCACATCCCCGCCGTCCGCCTGGAGGGAGGGCCGTACATTATCAAGAGCGGTCTTAATCTGTTCCTCAAACATAATAAACTCCTGTAGGCGGCGCCCGTTCTCACATGGAATAAACCGGCGCCATCTTGGCTTCTATAATAACAATAAAAGCCTGCCTTTTCAATCCCCGGTATCAGGAAGGACGCCGCCTTATTGAACAAGCGAAAATGAAGATTTATAGTTGATAGTAGGACCGATAGCGGGACAGTGCCGCGGCCGCACGTTAACCGGCGCTGCCCCCGGGGTCCGAACAGGGGGAAGTATGAGTGAATCTTACGATTTTAGCATAGAGGAACTGGGCAAACGGAATATCAAGTCGCCTATCGTCATGTCCACCGTAGAGGGAGACCTGATAGCCAATTATGTCACCGACAACCAGCTTGTCCGGCTGGATACGGACGCAAAACCGGGCGCGCAAAGCCCGCTAAAAAAGATCCAGCTGATGGAAAGCGCCGGCCCGAGGGAGATGATCTACTTCACGCCGGCCCATGTCCATGCGGGGATCGTAAGCTGCGGGGGTCTGTGTCCCGGCGTAAACGACGTTATCCGGGCCATTGTGCGCTGCCTCTGGTTCCGTTACGGGGTCAAGCGCATTTCGGGGATACGCTACGGTTACAAGGGATTCCTCCCCGAATACCAGTACGGCATCAGGACGCTGGACCCCGACAAGGTTGACAACATACACAAACTTGGGGGCACCTACCTGGGAAGCGCCCGGGGAGGCGGCAAGGAGGTGGGCAAGATCGTCGACGCCATAGAACAGCTCAACCTCAACATGCTCTTTACCATAGGCGGCGACGGTACCCAGCACGGAACGCTTGACATAGCGGAAGAGGTCGACAAGAGGCGTCTCAAGATCGCCCTTGTGGGAATTCCCAAAACCGTTGACAACGACTTTTCCATTATAGACCGCTCCTTCGGTTTTAATACTGCCGTGGACAAGGCGGTGGAAGTTGTGGCGGCCGCCCACATGGAAGCCAGTTCGGCGATTCACGGCATAGGCCTTGTAAAGGTGATGGGCCGCGAGTCGGGTTTTATCGCCGCCCACACTGCCCTCGCGAGCCATGAGGTTAACTTCGTCCTCATTCCCGAAGTCACGTTCAATCTGGAAGGCAGCAACGCCTTCCTGCCTTACCTTCAAAAGCGGCTCAAGGAGCGCAAACACGCCGTCATCATCGTTGCCGAAGGCGCCCTGCAGGACAAGCTCGTAACCGAAAAGAAATACGACGAGGGAGGCAACCTTAAAATGGCCGACGTGGGGATCTACCTCCGGGATCGTATCATAAAGTACTTCGGCGAAAAGAATATCGATATAAATCTGAAATACATAGATCCCAGCTACATCATCCGTTCCGCGCCGGCCAACCCCGGCGATTCCATCTACTGCGAACGGCTGGGAAACGCCGCGGTCCACGCCGCCATGGCGGGGAAGACCAAGCTCATCATCGGGCTTGTAAACAACAAATTCGTACATCTTCCCATCAAGGCCGTCATCACGGAGAGGAACCGTGTCGATCCCGAAGGGGATCTCTGGCGGGACACCCTGGACGCGACCCATCAGCCGGCGCTCATGGCGAATAATTTTGAATGACGCTTCCCGCCGCAAAGCCTTCCCGCGCGGGAAGGCGGCTATTGAAAAGGCCCGCCTTCCCCCTTCTTGAACTTTTTCGACTTTTTCGACTTTGCGGTAAAAAGAGTTTCTGAAAGTGAAGGAAGAAAGGCTCTATACAGCCGAGGGCGGCGCGGACCGGGATTTGTCCGGTGAAGACTTAAATGATCTTTTTTCCGCCGCCTTCTCTGCCGCCCGCGCCTCCGCGGGAAAATCCGGGCCTGTACTGATACTGCCGCCCGACAGCACCCGTATTCATTCCCGCGCGGGCCTTCTTGCCGCTTCGGCCTTCGCGGGCGCGGGAAGCCGCGGCGCCGTGATCATGCCCGCCCTGGGAACCCACGCCGCCATGAGCGCGGCGGAACTTTCCCGCATGTTTCCCGGCGTTCCCAATGACGCCTTCCGCGTCCACGACTGGCGGAACGGGATTGTTGAACTGGGCCGGCTGGAGGCGGACTGGGTGGAAAAAACCTGCGAAGGGGCGGTTCGTTACGACTGGCCGGCGCAGGTAAACAGGCTCCTTGCGGACGGCGGTTTTTCCCTTATCGTTTCAATCGGGCAGGTTGTTCCCCATGAAGTAACAGGCATGGCAAACCACGCGAAAAACATTCTTGTGGGAACAGGCGGCAAGGAGGCCATAGACAAGAGCCACTACGCCGGCGCCTGTTACGGCATGGAGCGCGTCATGGGAAGAACGGATACTCCTGTGAGGGCCCTCTTTGACGAAGGCATGAGGCGTTTCGGCGGCTTCCTTCCCCCCGTTTTCTATGTCCTTACCGTTATGGGAAGAAGGGCGGACGGCGCTCTTGCCGTCCGGGGGCTTTTTGCCGGTTTTGGCCGCGAATGTTTTGAAAGGGCCGCATCCCTTGCCCGCCTTGTAAATGTGGAAACGCTCGACGAACCGGTACAAAAGGCCGTGGTCTACCTTGACCCCGGGGAATACCGCAGTACGTGGCTTGGGAACAAGGCGATCTACCGGACACGCATGGCAATGGCGGACGGAGGGGAACTTGTCGTCATGGCGCCGGGGCTTGAACGCTTCGGCGAAGACGGCGGCATAGACGATCTGATACGCGCATACGGCTACTTCTCCGCCGCCGGGATAAAGGAAACGGCGGCAAAGGAAAAAAGACTTGGCGAAAACCTCGGCGCGGCCGCCCACCTCATTCACGGGTCAAGCGAGGGGCGCTTTACCGTGCGCTACTGTCCCGGACCGGGCCTGAGCCGGAAGGACATCGAAGGCGTGGGCTACGAATGGGGCTGCCTGGATGAAACCCTCGCCCGTTATAATCCCCAAACCCTGCGTCCCGGCTGGAACGACGTTAACGGAACGGGCGGCGGGACCGAAAGGATCTTCTTTGTGCCAAATCCCGCTCTGGGATTATGGGCGGAAAAGAGGCGCTTCGGCGCGCGTGAATAACGCCCCGGCAGGGTCACCATGGGCATTATGTGCGCAGTTCCCGGCAAAAATTGTACGGAACATGAGGCCCCGCCCGCGGACGCGCGTTCCCCCGCGGGGGTTGGCTAAATTTGACCCACAATTCGGGGAATAATTACACTGAGTTGCGGAGGAAGACTTACCGCAAGGTCGAAGAAGTCGAAAAAGTAAAGTGAAGAAGGAAAAAAAGTAAAAGAAAGAAGGGAAAAAAGCCCCCATAAACGAGCGACGGCGTTATTTGGCACGGTTTATGCTATATATTCATTGCCACCGTAACCGTATTGTGGTTACGGATATTTTACTGACAAGAGGTGATACATGAAACGGATAATCGCAATCGTACTCTTCGCGGCGGGAACGGCGGGGATGATCTTCGCCCAGTCCTCCGGGGACGCTCCCGCGAACCGGCGGGGGGCCGAACGGAGGCTCCCGGAAAAAACAACGGTCTCTGGAACGCTGGGCCTACGGGAAGGAATGATAATTCTGGAAAGCGGGGATTCCTCCTACTATGTGCCCGGCCTTTCCCGCTTTGCCGGCTTTATAGACGGCCTTAAGGAAGGCGCGGCCGTAAGCGTCGAAGGCCGCGTTTTCAGGAGCCCTTCCGGCAGCCTCGTCCTCAGGACGGAAAAACTGAGCATAGCGGGCAGGAGCTACGATCTTGCCCCCCAAATCGCCGAAGCGGGACCCGGTCCCGGTTGGCGCGGGGCTCCTCCGATGGACCGGGAAAAGTTCCGCATGAGAGACCGCCAAGGCTACGGCGGCCCGCACGGATGGAACGGACGGAATGGAGGGAACAGGCACGGTCCGGGAAGGCGGCAGCACCACCGGATGCGGTAAGGCGGAAAACGCGGTTTCCATGTGCGGGCATTCCGCACATCCGCAGCGCATGAAAAGAGGGCGGCGGAGCTACAGTTCGTAGATTTCGTGAAGAAAAAGCGCCGCCGCCTGGGCCACATTGAGACTTTCCATGAGCCCCGTGCCGGGGATGCGAAGCAGGACGGAACAGGCGTCCTTTACCGCGCGGGGAAGTCCTTTTTCCTCGTTGCCAAGTACAAGGGCCACGCCGGGCCTCTCCGCGCCGCCGGCTTTTCCGGCCTTCATTCCCGCCGCAATATCCCGCAGATCCCCGATACGCTGCCGCGCCCGGACATCCGTTCCTATGGTCAAAAGAAGCCGGGACGCCTCTTTCAAAAAGGCCGCGGGATTTTCCATTGTGCGTATTGTCACATGCTCCATGCCGCCTTCGGCCACGCGGTAGGAACTTGTGGTAAGACAGGCCCCGGAATCATCCGAAGAGATCACTACATATGAACAATCGAAAAAGGCCGCGGATCTGACAATGGCCCCCAGGTTGTGATCGTTTTCTACCGAGCACAGTACAATGCCTGTCTTCTTCTCTCGGGCCCAGTCCTCAAGATCCTCCATCCCCAGGCGCTCCGTCACCGGCTCCAGGATCATCGCGACCACTCCCTCGTGATGGGCGCTTCCGGAGATACGTTCCAGTTCCTCATCTTCGCAGAACTTGTACGGCCGTTTCCGTTCGGCAAGCCGGCCGCAGATTACGGAAAAAGATTTCAGCCTGTCTTCCCGAAGGAAAAGCCTGTTTATTTTTTCAGGGTGAAAATCCGCCGCCGCCTTTACGGCGTTAAAGCCGCACACGGCAAGTTCGGCGGTAAGTTTGTTGCGCATACTGTGACTATAGCGGAAAAAACGCCTTTGGAGAATGACCGCCCCGCACCGGGCGGGGGCTTTTCTTGAAGATGTGAAAAGCGTATCATCGTGATGTGACGGCAAGAAACGGCGGAACAGGAACGGGACCCAAAAAAAAACCGGCCGGGGGAACAAGGCGGCAGAATCCCGCGAAAAGGCCGGGCGGCCTGATCTTCTGGGCCGTCTTTTTTCTTGTTGTCGCCTTTCTTTTCCTCGCCAACCGGGAAGCGATACGGAGGACGCTGCAAAACACCAGGTTTCTGGAACGGCTCTCAGGAAGGCCGGATAACGAGCGGGCCGCCCCTCCGCCTGAAAACATTGACGGCGGGGAAGAAGAGGCGCGGGAACATCCCGGCGCGGAACCGGAAGGGCCTTCCGGACTTCCCCCTCCGGCCTTGGCGCCCGCGAGCCCGGCTTCACCGCCCGCCGCCGTTCCGCCCGCGCCGGAAAATCCGGCCCCGGCGAATCCTCCGGCCGTAACGGCCGCCCCCGCCCCGCCTGAGCGGCGGCCGGAAACAGGCGCGCGGCCTTCCGGGACCGCGGCAAACCGGCCCGCCTCCGAACCGAGGGAGCGGGGGATCTACTTCATCCAGATTGACAGGGACGGAACCGTCCTTAGAACCAGGGTCATGCGGAAGATCCCCGCGTCGGATTCCCCCCTGCTGGACGCCCTCAACACGCTTCTTGCAGGTCCAATAGAAGAAGAACAGCGCCGGGGGCTCCGCAATCTTGTCCCCGGCGGAACACGCATACTTTCCGCCGTGGTACGGGGCAGCACCGCCTACATCAGTTTCAGCGAGGAATTTCAATACAATACCTACGGGGTTGAAGGCTACGCCGCCCAGCTCAGGCAGATAGTCTGGACCGCCACCGAATTCCCCAATGTCGCCGACGTACAGATCCTCATTGAAGGCCGCCGCGTGGATTATCTGGGCGAAGGGATCTGGATAGGAAGCCCCCTTGGAAGGGATACGCTGTAACGGTTATCCTGCCGTATCCTGAATGCGCCGTATGGCCCGCGCCCTGCCTGTTTCCCGGTCTATCTCCGCGACAATCCCCTGAACCACGGAAACGGGGCCGCCGGCCACTTCCATGCGGTACAACACCTGGTGCCGGGCCCTGTCAAGGCATATGCCGGGGTCCATCCCGATAACGCTGTCCCGCACGCCGGTCATGCCGAGATCCGTGATATAGGCGGTTCCCCCGGGGAGAACTCGCTCGTCCGCCGTCTGCACATGGGTGTGGGTTCCCGCGACAAGGCTTGCCCGGCCGTCAAGGTAAAAACCCAGCGCCTCTTTTTCACGGGAAGATTCGGCGTGAAAATCAACCAGAATAACGCAGTCCCTTTCAAGAAATTCCGGCCCGGCGCCGTCCGGCTCCAAAAGCGCGTGACTGTGGGTAAGCGGCATAAGGCCCTCCGCCGCGGCAGCGTCAAAGGTCTTAAAGGGACAGTCGATAGCCGTCATGAATTCCCGGCCCTGGAGGTTGATCACAAGAAAGGACGCCGTCCTCTGCGGCTGTTCGTCATCTTCCGGCTCCCCGGAAAGGCCGGCTTCCGCGCCGCCTGCCTCCGCGTTACAAGGTGCCCTTCGAAGGGCTTTTTCAACAACGAGCCAGCCCCGGCCGGCGGCCGGCGGCGGGTAATTCGCGGGCCGCAGTACCCGTTCCTCCGTATCCATATACGGCAAAAAATCCCGTTTTTCCCAGATGTGGTTCCCGCCTGTAATAACGTCCGCCCCGGCGGCAAATATGCGCCGCGCCGCCGCTTCGGTCATGCCGAAACCGTCGGCGGCATTCTCGCCGTTAACCACCGC
>JAISEB010000017.1 GCA_031264395.1 Treponema sp.
GGACGCTTCCGGCCAGTTCTGCCAGACCTTCACGGGCATCGATGGGGGTTCCGGCTGGACCGAGGAGCATGCCCTTCTCAACAGCGTCTATCGCTGGGTCAAGGAGCGCATCGAACAGATACATCATGAACTCCCCTTTCCCCTGAAGGGTGTCGACAGCGACGACGGCGGTGAGTTCATCAATCACCAGCTCAAAGACTGGTGCGACCTGAACCATATCCAGTTCACCAGAGGCCGCCCCTACCGCAAAAACGACAATTGTTTCGTCGAGCAGAAAAACGGCGATGTGGTGCGTAAAACCGTGGGTTATGACCGTTTTGAGGGCCAGGAAATGCACGACGCTCTGGAAGCGATCTACCGGTGTCTGAACCCCCTGCTCAACTACTGGTACCCGACGCTGCGCCTTATTGCCAAGGAGAAACAGGCATCGGGGCGGTACAAGAAAATCTACGAGAAGGTTCCCCGGACACCCTGCCAGCGGCTGCTCGAATCGCCGGACTTGGACGAGGAACACAAGGCCGAATTGCGGCGGCGGGCATTGCTGTTCAACCCGGTTACGCTCAAGCGGGAGATGGACGAAGCGCGGGAGCGGCTCTTGAAACTGGCCGCTCAAAAAGGTATTACAGGAGAAACCGCTTGAGCGGTTCGGCTAGATTTCTTAATTGTGGCGCACACTTTTTTCACTTGGATTTTATTTTGGCGCAACACGCCGTCCCCGCGTTGCCCGCCGGCAATTCCGAATTCAAAACCACCGCGGACAGACACAGACCAACACAGACAACATATAAAATTGAAACCAAAAGTCCGTGTTTGTCCGTTTCGGCGGAACGTCAGGGAGAGGCGGGCGGGCCGCCGCCGGAAGCGGACAGGCGGGAATTTACAGGAGCGAGTGTTTCCCATTCGGAAGGCTCCAGAACATCCCTGTCTATGGGGAGGAAGAAGTAGTATTCGTAATCCCGGACCGGATACAGGCTGTTCCTGACATTGAGATACGCCGGGTTGATGCCGGGGCCGTACAGGCCGGGGAGGGGAAGCAGGCGGATCATGGTCTGGGGATTCCGGGTAAGGGCGTCCCAGGCGCGCGCCGATTCGGTGTACAGCGCGAGGGCGCGGGACCGGTAACGGTTGTCTCCGGTTTCCCTGGTCAGCGCCTCAAGGGTAACGCCCATGTTGTTTCTGGCGACCATGAGGCGTTCGGCAAGCTCCACATATTCGGGCCCTTCGTTGGGGAGGAGCAGGGGCAGCCGGGATCGTTCTCCTTCAAGAATATCAAGAAGGCGGCTGTAGTAGCCCTGGGCGGCAAAATAATTTCCCCTCCTGAAGGCGGTATTCCCCAGTGCGTAGAGGATGCGGCGGTTAAGGGGAAGGTTCCCCGATGCGATAAAAAACTTCTCCATGGCTTCCGGCCATTCCTCAAGCAGATAATGGGCGGCGCCCATGCGGTACTGAATTTCAGGCGGCGCCCATCCGTTCCGCTCAGAACGGGCGTAATAGTCAAGGGCCGCCGCCCAGTCGCCGTCTTTGGTAAAGTAGACCAGATCCCCAAGGTCGGCGTAGAGCCTCCCGAAATCAGGCGACGGCGGGAAAAGCCTGCGCGACAGGGCGTCTTCGTACATGTTTATCCCCCTTACCAGATGTTCTTCCGAGGGGATAAATTCGCGGGCGTTTTTAAGAAGCTCTGCGTAACGGCGCAGCGCGTCTATGTGGTAACGTATGCGGTTCACCGGCTTTTCCCGGGCGCCGTCAAAGGCGTTAATGGCCCGCTCCAGGGTGATACGCTCCTCGTGGGTGTTGCCGAGGTTCCCGTAATAACGGGAAAGGTGATAATGGGATTCGGGAAGACCGGGATCGCTTTCCGCCGCCCTGAGCAGGATTTCCCGTATTCCGTCTATCTGATCCGCGTATTCGTTTGGGATACGGGGAGAAGCCGGAGTTCTTTTTTCCTCAAGCTGCTTGTCCAGAAGGTAGCCCCCCAGTTCCGCCAGTGTTCCGGCGGAGATCTTCCGCTTTTTGTTGTCCATGAACCAGAACTGCAGGGGAAGCACTTCCTTGAGGTTGTCGGTGCGGATAAAATATCTGAGCATGCGTTCGACAACGGGATCTGTCCAGCCGTATTTGTCCAGAAGGCGGGCGTACGAAAAACGGGCGTCTTCGTATTTGGAGCGTTCCGTTTCTCCCCACTCAAGGCTGTTGTCTCCCAGCGCGAGGAGGGCGTCGTAATCGTCCGGCGCGTAATCGAGGATCTGGCGGCGGAGCAGGTCTTCGGCCTTTTGATAATTCCGCAGTTCCCTGCTTTCCATCGCGGCGTAATCGAGCACGCCCTTCCTGTCCCTCGGATACGCGGCCAGAAGTTCATCGTATTTCTGTTCGGCGTAAATGTACTGGCGCTTTTCCCGGAAACCTTCCGCATAACGGTAAAACCAGTCCTTTTTCCGGTGAATGCTGAAGGCCTGTCCGAAGCGTTCATTGGCCCGTTCAAATTCCCCGGCTTCAAGCCGTTCGAGGCCCGTTCTGTATATTGATTCCGCCTTGAGGGGATAATAGATAAACTGGATGATCAAATACAGAAGCGAAAGGGCCGCGACGGCTATCATCATGAAGATGCCGAAGATGGGCAGGAATTTGTGGACAAAAATATAACCGAAGCTGGACTGTTCCGCTTCAAGTTCTTCGCCCGTTTTCTTTTCAAAGCCGCGCGGAATGGTTATGCCGCGGCCCAGTATTTTTCCCGCGAGCGCGGCGGTTTCCCTGGCGGGGGCCCCGCCAACAAGGAGCTTTACAAGACGGGACATCTCCTCCGGAACAACCGCCTGTTCGGCTATTAGTTCTTCGCAGGCGATGCGCAGGTTAAGGGGATACCCGGCCAGCGTTTTTCTGAACCTGTCAAGTTCTTCTTCGGTAAGCTGGATTTCCTCCACTTCCCCGCCGCTGTCCTGGTCCTCCCCGCCGCCTGTTTCTTCGCCGCTTCCTGTAAATATGTCGTCTATTCCCGGAAGGGAGAAGTCTTCCTCCGGTTTGCCCGGACCGCCTGATGCCGCCCCGCCGCCCCCGGCCGACACGTCGAATTTTTCAAAGGGATCGTCCTGTCCCGTTTCCGCGGAACTTCCGAAATCCGCGCCTCCCTCAAAATCGGGCATGGAGAAATCGATGGCCGAATCGTCCGCCGTCCCGCCGTCCTGTTCCGTTTCCGCCGCGTCTGAATCAGGCGGGCCCGTTTCGAGGTCTTCGCTAAAGCCGCTTAACAGATCTTCGGGAACCGAAAAATCGTCGCCGGC
>JAISEB010000034.1 GCA_031264395.1 Treponema sp.
GGAACTGGAGGAAGAGTCCGCGCGGGGACCCGCCCTTGACGAACAGTTTGAACAGGCGCGGCGGCAAAAAGACGAATTCCGCGAACTTTACAGCCTTTCCCTTGAATACGAGGAAGCGATCCGCAAAAAGGCCGAACGTCAAAAAGAGGCCGTCCTTCATGAAGCCAAAAAGAAAGAACTTGAAAAAAGGGCCGCCGTTCTTGCGGGGGAACTTGAAAGGCTCCGCGCCGAAAAAAGCGCCCGCGAAAAGGCGGAGGCGGCCTTTATTCTGGGACGGGATCTCAGGCCCGGATCTCCCTGCCCCGTCTGCGGCTCCACCGAACATCCGCGCCCCGCCGCGGCCCTTTCACCCTTTAGTCCCGGCGAAAAAATAGAGGCCCTTGAACATTCACTGCGGGACGCCGAACGCGAAGGGGCGGAAAGCGGGGCAAAACTCGATTCGGCCCTGTCGGCGCTTGAGGAACTTGAACGCGCCCGCGGCCGCCTTGCCCCTGAAACCGCCGGAAGCGGGCCTCCCCTTCCCGCGTCGTCCTTCGTAAAGGAACAGCTTGAAAAAGAAATAAACACGCTTAACAAACTCAGCCCCGTTCTTAAAAAAATACGGAACGCCGAGGCCCGCATAAAAACGCTTTACCGGGAACTCGGCGAAAAAAAATCGGCGCTGGCGGAAATCGAAAAGAAGGCCGCGGAATTTTCGGAACGGCGGAAAAATCTTGCCGCGCTTGCCGAAGGGACGGAGGGAAAAATACAGGCGGCGCTGCTTCTGGCGTCGGCCCTGCGGGACGACTCCCCCCGGGCGGAAGACGCCTCCCGCGTTCCTTTCACCGGCGCGGCGGAAGCGCTTGCCTGGCTTGACGCGCTTCTTCCCCAAACAGAAACGGAGATACGCCTTCTCCGCGAAACGCGCGAAAAGAGGGGCCGCGAACGAGCGGCGGCGGCGGCGGAAGAAGAGGCCGCGCGAAAAAACGCGGACGAATGCGGAGAGCAATTCCGCGCGGCCGAAAAAGATCTTGCAAGGGAACTTGCCGCTTCGCCTTTCGCGGAAGGGGGAAGGGAAGCCCTCGAGGCCGCCCTCCTTGATCCCGAAAGAGAGGAGGCGATTGACAGGGAAACAAGGGAATGGCGCGAGGCGAAGGCCGGCGCCGCTTCCCGCGCGGCGGTTCTGGAAAAACGGAGCGCCCAGCTGCGGGAAGAAGCCGGGCGCGCGGGGAAAGGCGGGGAATTCCCCTTAGAGGAGGAAGCGGCGGCGGAACGGCTTACGGCCCTTGAAGGCGAACTGGAAGAAGCCGGGGCGGAAAGGGACAGAGCCTACGGGGAACTTGCCGGCATTGAGAGCGCCATTGAGTCCGCCCTTGAAACGGAAAAACGTTACGAAGCCCTCACGGCGAAGGCCCGGAATCTGGGCGGCGTCGCGGGCGATCTTAAGGGAAACAACCCCGCCAGGGTCAGTTTCGATTCCTGGCTTTTAAGCCGTTATCTTATGGAAGTCGCCGCCTACGCGACAAGGCGGCTTGAACGGATGAGCGAAGGCCGCTATTCCCTGATCCTTGATCCCGGCGCGGGGGATCAAAACACGGAGGAAAGCGCGGCGGGGAACGCGGGGGAAAACGCCGCCGCTCCCTCCGCGCCCCGGGGACGCGGGCGGCTGGGCCTTGATCTTGCGGTCTTCGACGCCTACACGGGAAAGACCCGGCCCTGCGCGACCCTTTCGGGCGGCGAAAGTTTCATGGCGTCTATCAGCCTTGCGCTGGGACTCGCCGATTCAATACAGAACCGTTCGGGCGGCGTCAGTCTTGACACAATCTTCATCGACGAGGGATTCGGCAGCCTTGACGAAAGCAGCCTTGACAAGGCGCTGGGCATTCTCGACGAACTGCGCGACAACCGCATGGTGGGTCTTATTTCCCATGTAGGCGAAATGCGTTCCCGCATTCCCTGCCAAATCGAGGTTATCAAAACGCCGTCGGGATCGCGGATCAGGGAACTGTAAGAATGTACCGGAAAGGAAGAAATCTATGGTCAATATACTGGTGGTAGAAGACGATGACAAACTGAACCGCATAGTTTGCGCCCGCCTTGCCGAACAGGGCTACAGGGCCATTGGCTGTGTTTCGGCGGTGGAAGCCTTTGACCGTATGGTGGATACCATTATCGACTTCATTATTTCCGATATTATGATGCCCGAAATGGACGGCTTCAAATTTGCCGCCATGGTACGGGAACAGGACAAACTGATCCCCATCCTCTTTATCACCGCCAGGGATGACATCGGTTCGAAGCAGAAGGGTTTCCGTATCGGCATTGATGATTATATGGTCAAACCCGTTGACCTGGACGAACTGGCCCTGCGGGTAGGGGCGCTTTTGCGGCGGGCAAATATCGCCAACGAAAAGAAACTTGTTGCCGGAAGCCTGGTCCTCAACGCCGATGAGATGACCGCAACGGTGGCGGGGGAGGAAATACCCCTTACCGTCAGGGAATTCAACGTGCTGTTCAAACTTCTGTCCTATCCCAAAAAGACCTTTACCCGGAACCAGCTTATGGACGACTTTTGGGGCACGGAAAGCGGAAGCACACCCCGCACAGTAGATGTGTATATTACCAAACTGCGGGAAAAATTTGCCGCCTGTAAGGATTTTGAAATTGTTACCGTTCACGGCCTGGGATACAAGACGGTGCTCAAATGAAAGGTGAGACGGGATCGGAATCCGGGCGGAAGTGGATTTTCAGGACAAGAGACAGCCGCATAAACGCCGGGTATATGTCAATAAAAGAATATCTTTTGCTGTTCTTCGCGGTGGCGGCGGTACTCGGGTTTCACATGACAATTTATGTGGAATTCATGAACCGGGGCATGATGGAAAGCCATGTCCAACTGGTAATAAATGTGCTTATGGGCTATGTGTTTATTACGGCCGCGCTGGTAATGTTCCTTACCGCGGTGGTACGTCACGTATCATGGAGCCGTCCCATGCGGCGGCTGAGCGAGGCGGCGAAGAAAGTCGCCCAGGGAGATTTTTCTGTCCGCATTGTACCGGTCCGCAAAGACGGGAGAAAGGACTTTGTGGAGGTCATGTTTGACGATTTTAATACGATGACGGAGGAACTCGCGGGCATTGAGACACTTAAAAGTGATTTTATCGCCAATGTGTCCCATGAGATAAAAACGCCCCTTTCGGTGATACAAAATTACGCCGCGGTATTGCAAAAGGAAAATCTATCAACCGAACAGTGCCGGGAATACGCTCAAACCATTATAGAGGCAACCCAGAGACTTTCGGCGCTGACCGGCAATATCTTAAAACTGAACAAGCTGGAAAATCAGGGAATCATACCGGAAGCCGCCCCCTATGAGGTAAGCGAACAGCTCCGCCGCTGCGTCCTTGCCTTTGAGGAACAGTGGGAACGAAAAAACATTAGCTTTGACGCTGATTTGGACGAACTGGTTATACCCCAGGACGAAACCATATTGGAAATAGCGTGGACCAACCTCATATCAA
>JAISEB010000068.1 GCA_031264395.1 Treponema sp.
ATCTGCGTGGCCGGCGATTCGGCGGGGGGCAACCTGGCCGCCGCCTGCGCCATGCGGGACCGTGACGAAGGGCCGGGCGCGGTAAAGGCGCAGGTTCTGCTTTACCCCGTGCTTAACCCTTCGGGAAAAGAAGACGGGGAATTTCATTTTTCCATGGATCAGTACACCATGCTCCCCGAACACCGGCACGCCGCCTCTTTCATGATCTCTGTCATGAGGTCGGGCACGGCGGCCATGATGAAGGTGCTGGGCACAGGCGGCCCCCTTCTTGCCCCCTACTTCGGGAAGCTCGAAGGGCTTCCCCCTGCTTTTATCGCGTACGGCGAGTTTGATTATTTCCGCCTTGAAAGCGAAGCCTACGCCCGCAAACTTTCCGCGGCGGGGGTTCCCGTCAAGGTTGTCCGTTACCGCGGCCTGTCGCACGCTTTTGCCGAACTTGTAGGCGCACAGCCCCAGGCCGAAGACTGCATGGAAGAGATCGGCGCTTTTCTGGGGAATGTTTTTCACTTGTAAAACACGGCGGGCGCGCCCCCTCTCCGGCGCGAAAAACGGGCGGGAAGGCTTTTACGGTTTCCGGGGAAGCACCGAATTGCGATCCACCAAAAAAGGGCTCAGGGTAACGGTTTTGTCGTAATGGCGGTTCTGCTGCCGCCGTTCCCAAAACATGGAGATGGCGGTATTTCCGATTTCTTCGTAGGGAATGGCCACGGTGGTAATGGGAGGGCTGCACATGGCGGAATAAGTGTTATCGTGGCTGATTATCGACAGATCTTCCGGTACCCGGATTCCCGCCTCGTACAGGCATTGCAGGGCCCCGCACAACAGCGTGTCCGAGGTGATGTAACAGCCTGAGGGCCTGTTTTTGCTTCCCTGGGCAATAATGTCCTTCATGGCCCTGTACCCGTATTCGATGTCATATTCAGACGCCAGCCGGATGTTTTTTTCCCGGAGTTTGATCCCCGCCTTTTGATAATACCCGACAAAACCTTCCAGGCGGTCCTGCTCGTCCCGCTCTGCGCCTAACCGCCTTCCTATAAAACCGACGGACCTGTGCCCCTGCGAAAAGAAATGGGACGCGGCGATGGTGGAGCCGGCGATGTTATCCCACACCACCTTGTCAACTCCCGTAACGTCCATGGGCCGTTCCACCATGATGACGGGGATGTTGTTGCTGATCACTTCTTTTATCGTGTTCCTGCCGGCCCGGACGGAATTGGTAAAAATGATCCCCTCAACCATGCGGCCCACAAGTTCCTGGAGCAGATGTTCTTCCCGGGCGGGATCAGGCTCCGTGTACATGGGGAGCACCAAAAGACCGTAGGACGCCGCGGTGTTTCTGAGGGATTGGCTTATCATGGAGTTGACGATGCTTCCGACCACCAGGGGCATCACATTGCCTATAATTCCGGTACGGCTGTTTTTAAGGGCCTTTGCCATACGGTTCGGCACATAGCCCAGCGCCTTGATCGACTGCTGTACCCGTTCCCGCGTCTGTGGCGCTACATATTCGCGGTTATTGACTACCCTGGTGATGGTAGCCAGGGAGACACCGGCATGGGCCGCGACATCCTGTATGCGGGCGTTAGACATCAACTTCCTCCCGGCGCGGCCGGCTCCTGATATTTTGGAAACTCTTCGATGCATCTTCCCATATTTTGCCCGGAGAGGTCAATGGACCGGGAATCGGTAATATATTATCGTTAACATACAAATTCACCGGAAAAATGACGCCGGTTTTGAATTTTGCCGCTTTTGGGCCGCGTTTCGACCGTAAAAACGGCAAAAAACACCGGGAACGTGGAAAATTATACGATAATTTTCAAAAAATTGTTGACAGATGGTATAATACGATGTTAACGTTAACAGGTCCTGATATACAGAGGTTCTCTGTAGATTATTTTATCCCAAACAAGGAGCTGAAGCATGAAAAAACTTTTGATTGTTTTTTGTGTTTTTTTGACAGCGGCATCTCTCTTTGCCGGCAGTAACAAGGATCGCGCCGGGGGAGGAATAAGCCTCCTTTCAATGTTTTCGAATCCCACCGCGGATGCCAACAGCAGGGCCTTTTACGGAATGACGGAAAAATTCGGAAAGGATTTTCCCGCCGTCAAGGTAACCCATGAGGCGATTCCCCACGACGAATATGAAACTAAAATGAAGACCTATGTTGCCGCGGGGGAATACCCTGATATTTACGAGGTCAAGGGAACCATGATTCCCCAGCTTGCCGACGACGGGGTAATCTACACCGCCAAAGAAATAATGGATCTGATCCCCGGCTGGGAAGCGAGTTTTAAAGACGGCGTTTTTGAAGACTTTACCTACAAAAACACGGCCTACGCCATTCCCATGCAGATGGGAAACAACCACAACATTTTCTGGAACACCGCCATTTTCAGGGAATGCGGCATTACCGAATTCCCGAAAGATTGGGAATCCTTCGCGGCCGCCGTGGACAAGATCAAGGCCGCCGGATACATTCCCATTGTTCAGGGCAACAAGGCCAACTGGCTGGTCCCGTCCCTTTTGTTTAACGCCATCGTGTACCGCTATACCGGCGTTGACTGGTATTACAGCCTGAGGGAAAACAGGGGCGCCAAATTTACGGACCGGCAGTTTGTCGCCGCCACGGCTCTGCTGCAGGATATGGCGAAAAAAGGGTATTTTAATACCGACATCAATTCCATTGATCAGCACCAGATGTACACCGTGTATTACAACAAAAAAGCGGCCATGATGGTAGACGGTTTCTGGGGCGTCGGCACCTTTGTATCTGAAATGCCCGGTGACGTGCTGTCTTCAACGCGTATCGCCCAATTCCCCATGATCCCCGAATCCATGGGAGGGGGCGGCGCAAAATACGCGAAGATAAACCAGGCCGCGGCCGGATGGGGATACGTGATCACCAAGAGGAACGGCGACACGCCGGAAAAACTCAAGGCCATGGCTCAGCTTGTTCAGTATATCACCGGTTCGTCTTACGCCAACATTGTGGTTGAAAACAGCGGGCTCCCCGCGGCAAAAACCAGCGGTGTGGACGAAAGCAAACTTTCTCCCCTGTACAGGGATCTGCTTGCCTTGAATAACGAATCCCAATATGCGCCGGTATTTGACGTACAGCTTAATCCTCAAATAGTGGACGCCTTTTATTCAAACACCCAGGAACTGCTCATCGGATCAATTACCCCCCAGCGTTATGCTGAATTGATTCAGGCGGAAGTTGACAAGACCCGGTAGATGATCCGATTCCGGCCCCGGCGGATATTTTCCGTCCGCGGCCGGTTTTGTAAACAAGGGAAGCACTGATTTATTCGAATGCGAATAAATCAGTGCTGCTTTAAGGATTCTGAAAATGAGACGGACACTTCCAAAACCCAAACCTCTGGTGTTTGTGCTGTTCCTTGCCCCTATCATGATTATTTATTTGGCCAACGCGGTTCTCCCCATTTTTATTTCCATCTTTTACAGTTTTTTCAACTGGACCGGCGGCAGGACCATGAATTTCATAGGGCCGGGGAATTACATCGATCTGGTGCGGGATTTGGAATTCTGGAAATCCGCGTATAACAACCTTGTCATTGTAATCATCTGTACCGTGGGGCAGGTCGGACTTGCGCTGGTTGTTTCGTTCCTGCTTATTTCCAGAACGTTAAAGTTTAAGGAATTTCACAGGACCGTTATTTTTTTTCCGGTAACCGTCTCGGCGCTGGTTATCGGTTTTATCTGGTCCCTCATGTACAACAAGGATTACGGGCTCATCAATTTTTTTCTGCACCTGCTCCGTCTGGACGCCCTTATCCTGCCCTGGCTTGACAATCCTTCCTATATCCTTGTTACCGCCTCGGTTCCGGTGGTGCTCCAGTATATAGGTCTTTATATGATCATGTTTATGGCGGCCATAAAAAGCATCCCCGAAGAAATACTGGAGTGCGCCGGACTGGACGGCTGTAACGATCTTCAGCGTTCCGTGCATATTACCCTGCCCATGATTTACGACACCTTCAAGGTGGCGGTGATGGTGTGCGTTTCGGGGACCATGAAAATTTTTGATCATATTCTGGTCTTGACCAACGGCGGCCCCGGCAAGTCAAGCCAGGTATTGGCCCTGTATTCGTACAAAATTTCCTTTGACAGGATGAAGTTGAGTTACGGGGCGACAATCTCCATAGGCATTCTGATCTTGAGCGTTATCCTGACCCTTGGGTCCAGAAAACTCCTTGGGGGAAAACAATATGAATAAAACGGCGGCCAGGATTGGAAGGACGGGCGGAAGCGCCGCCCTGAATGTTTTTATGCTTGTTTTTTCCCTGGCAAGCGTCTTTCCCTTTGTGTGGATGCTTTATTCTTCATTAAAAAGCGAAGCGGAATTTGCCCTGAATATTATATCCCTTCCCAAAAAACCGATTATTTCGAATTATATTAACGCGGTCAAAACAGGGCACATGGGGGAATATGCCCTCAACTCCCTGTTTAATTGCGTTGTTACCGTAGTGCTGGTAGCGCTTGCCGCATACATAGCGGCGTATTTTTTATCCCGCTATAATTTCAGGGGCCGGACCCTGGTATACGGCCTTTTTGTGGCGGGCATGCTTATTCCGGTTCATTCCCTTATGGTACCGGTTTTTGTGGAATACCGGGTGGCGGGACTGTTGAACAACCGGTTTACCCTGCTGCCGGTGTACATGGCCTTTGGCATGCCCATGGCGGTGTTTTTAATAGAAAGTTTTATCGGCTCCATACCGGTTGAACTGGAAGAGGCCGCCTTAATCGACGGCAGTTCCATGGTCCGCACCATGTTCACCATTATCATGCCCCTGTGCCGCCCGGTGCTTGCGACGGTGGTGATCCTTACCTTTATGAATACCTGGAACGAATTTCCCTTTGCCCTTGTGCTGATCCGGGACAATGCCCTAAAAACCATTCCCATTGGCCTCAGAAATTTTCAGGGGGCGTATACGGCGCAGTATACCCAATTCATGGCGGGTATGGCGGTATCCCTCATCCCGGTGATGGTGGTATACATTCTGTTTTACAAAAAAATTATTGTGGGTATGACCGCCGGTACCGTAAAGGGCTGAGCGTAATTTATAAGGAGCATCGTGATGTTGGAAAACAAAAAAATCGTCTTTGAAAAACCCTGGGAGGCCCGTCTCGAAACCGAATCCCTGGATGACCGCTCCCTGCCTTTGGGGCATGTAATCCTGAAAAAACGGTATTCGATTATATCAACGGGAACGGAGCTGGCATGCCTTTCGGGGGGTGAAAGCTGGTTCAAAATGCCGGGGGCGCCCGGATATTCCTGCGTTGGCGAAATAATAAAAACCGCCCCGGATGTACAGGGTTTTTCCCCGGGCGACACGGTTTTCTGTTATGGCAATCACTCCCTTTACGAGGTGATCCCCGTGGAAGGGATTTTCCTCCACGCGCCTGGGGACATTGATCCCAAGTGGATTCCCTTTGTGCGGATGGCCTCCATCGCGGCGACGGCGATCCGCGCTTCGAATATTGAGTGGGGGGATTTTGTCGCGGTAACAGGCCAGGGCCTGGTGGGGAATATGGCCTTGCAGCTTGCGAAACTGCAGGGCGCCACGGTTATTGCTGTTGACGTGGCCGACCGCCGGCTTGCCGTTTCCCGGAGCTGCGGGGCGGATCTTGCGATCAATTCGGCAAAGACCGGCGCGGAGGAAGAGATCCGGCGTTTTACCCGCGGCGGAATGGTATCCACGCTGATTGAAGCCTCCGGAGTACCCGCGGTTGCGGCAGAGGCCGTCAACTGGATCGGCCAAAACGGCGAACTTGTCTTTCTGGGCAGCCCGCGGGGCGCCTTTGAAACCGACATCACGCCCTTCCTCAACCGGACGCATCTTGCGTCTTTTAATGTTACGTTAAAAGGCGCCCATGAGTGGCGTTTTCCGGTGAACAGCATTCCCTTTGTAAAACATTCCCTGGAACGGAATTCGCGGCTAATCATGGATCTTTTCGCCAAAAAGAAAATCGTTCTGGAACCGCTGCTGACGGAAATTGTTTCCCCCGCCGGCTGTTTTGACGTTTATAACAAGGTGCGGGATAACAAGGACGAATATATGGGGATATTGTTTGACTGGAGATAATGGAGGACAACATGGATATTTCGTTACAGTTGTGGTCTATCAAGGAAGAAGTTGAGGAAGATTTTGCCCATGCCCTGGAAATGACGGAAAAGGCGGGGTATCAGGGGGTTGAGTTTGCCGGTTATCACGGAAAATCGCCCGCAGAGCTTGGAGAACTTCTTGCCAAATATCATTTGAAGGCGATAAGTACCCACGCGGGAATGGATCGTCTGCGCACGGCCCTTGATGCGGAAATAAGCTGCGCAAAAGCCCTTGGTTACAAGCTGATTGTTTGTCCCTGGTCCGACTGCAAAACCGCCGAACAGGTTATCGAGGACGCGGAGTTTCTTGAATCCTGCGCCGGGAAGGCGGCGAAAGAAGGAATCACCATCGGGTATCACAACCACAACCAGGAATTTAAAAAATTCGAAGGCAGATATGCCATGGACATCATGCTTGAACACATGCCCTCCGTGAAATTTGAGCCTGACCTGTTCTGGATTGCCTACGGCCTTGTTGATCCGGTCCGGTATCTGGCCCCCCTTGCGGCGGCGGGCAGAATTGCCGCAATCCACGCCAAGGAACTCGACAAAGAAGGCCCCGATAATGTTTATATAGGCCAGGGAAAGATTGATTTTGCGGGCGCTGCCGCTCTTTGTCCTCCCGGTACATACCCGTGGATCATAGAGCAGGAAGAATTTTCAAGCAGCCATTTTGACGGCATCTCAAAAAGCTGCCGGGGGCTTAAAAACATTCTCGGATAAAGATACCCGCCCTGAAGCTCCCCCCGCGCAAGCGGGTTCCTGGGTATTATCCCTTCGGTATAAACAAAAAAAGCGGCGGAACATGCCGCCGCTTTGTTACGGTAGGCGGGGGTTACGCGAAATCTCCCTTGAAATTCATGGTTTTTTCGACGATTTCCGCGACTTTTTTGGCGCCCTTTTTCGCGTCGGCCTGGGGTATTCCCGCTTCCTTGTTGAAGGTTTTTTCGAAGAACATGTTGAGCGTTGAATAAAGCTCGGGGATGTTGTAGAACACCAGCGCGAAATTGATGCCCGAGGGCCGCAGTATGGTGAAGGAAGAAAAGGAATCGATGGGTGTTTTCGCTATCATAATCCGCGATTCGTTCTTTGCGACGATGACGTCAAGTTCGTTAAAACGTTTGGGTATCTGCTCGGTGTTGCTCCGCACATAAGGCTCCATGGCCTTGTTCGGGTAGCTTGCCGGCTCTATGAGGATGTGCAGTTTCTTCCCGTTGGTTTGAAAGGTAAGGCCCGTCTCGGTTAAATAAATCGCCTTGACCCCCGAATAGGAAACTACCTCGTATATGGAATACGCGGAATTCTCGCTGAAAAAAGAAGAAGTGATATACCCCTGATCCTTGGGAAGTTTATCCTGTGCATAAGCCTCGAAAAGATCCATAGCCTTGGTTACAGCCATATTTATCCTCCTTTAATAAACTAGTGCATTCTACCGTGTTTTGCAACCGTTCGCAACCGTTTATATGGTGAAAATACGCATTACCCGTAAAGCTCCGTAAAACCGGCCGGTTTGCGAAACCCCTACCGCTTTGTTCTTCTTTCGGCCTCCTGTTCAAATGTGGCCGCCCCGGCAATGTCGCCTGACTTGCGGGCAAGCGCCGCCATCCACCTGTAGGGGCGGGGATCGCGGACATTCCGGGCCGCCGCTTCCCGCAGCAGATCGAAAGCCCGTTCCAGCCTGTTTTCCCGGTAGTAAAGGAGCCCAAGCGCAAGGGGAATTTCAGGCGCCCTGCCGAAGGAAGACATGGCCTTTTCCAGTACCGTCCTGGCGTAATAAACGGCGCCCGCCCTTTCGAGGCAGCCTGAATATTCAATAAGGAGCTCCACGCTCCGGGGCCTTTCCTTGAGGAGTCCTTTGAGAAAGACTGCCGCTTCCCGGAAACGGCCCGTCTTGCGGTACCCGTAGGCCAGTACCCGGCGGAGGCTCTGGTTTGAAGGCTCCCAGGTCAATAGCGCCTCCAGTTCCGGCACCGCTTCTTCATATTCAAAGGTGCGGATGAGGTACAGGGCCCTTTCCCTCCGTATAATGTAATTGTCGGGCCACAGCCGTACATACCTGTCGTAGGCCGCCCTGAGTTCTTCGGCTTCCTCCCCGTCTTTTCCCCCGGCCGGCGGGAGCCCGTCTTCGCTCTCCAGCGCCAGCGCCTCAAGCGCGGCTATCTCGCCCAGGCGGGAACGCTCGTGCCGTTCCCTGATGCTTCCCGTTTTTCTGAACCAGCCTAACGCGAGGCGGGGAAGCCCTATTTTAAGGTAACGTTCGCCCAGCGCGTACATGAGTTCAGGTTCGGGGCCAAGGGTCCGTATGGCGTTTTGCAGAAGGATGATGATTTTTTCATCGTCTTTTCCGGTTTTCGCCTCCAGCAGTATGGAAAACCGTTTGATAAGATCCCCGTCGCCTTTAAGGGAACAGGCGATCCGCAGCGCCTTCCTGAGAATCTTCCAGTTTTCCCCTTCCCACGCCGTAAGGATGGTCTGATACCACAGCTGGAGATCCCTGCCTTCAAGTTTTTCCGCCCTTTCAAGGTGATTAAGAGCCGCGGTATAGTCCGAAAGGCTGCGCAGGGCTTCGGCATAAAAGGAATGAACCATGGCGCTTCCGCCCCGGCGCTTGATCCAGTCCCGGCAGGCGTCGGCGGCCCTTCGCCATTCACCCTTTTCAAGAAAGGCGCGTATCATGTACAGATCGACAAGCTCGCTGTTCCAGGGCAGATCGGGAAGGCCTGAATCCACCGCCCTGATGCGTTCGATGTCTTTGAGGGCTTCGGTCTTTTCTCCAAGGGACATGAGAATGGACGCCCTGTACCAGCGGACCCTCTGATCTCCGGGGGCGCGGCTGAGGGCTTCCGTATAATGTTCCAGCGCTTCTTCCAGAAGCCCTGTTTCCCCGCAGGCCCGGCCCAGTTCCAGGCGGAGGAGGGTGCTGCCCCGCCCGCCTTTTTTCCCGCTCTTCGCCCCGCCTTCCTCTTCGGCGTCCGAATTGGCAAGGACAAAGCGGAGCATCTGTATCCCCAGATCGTATTCCTCGTTCCGGCAGAGCCGTATTCCCCGGATGAGCAGGGCGTTGATATAGGCCCGGTAGATGCGCCGCTGTTCCCCTTGGGGCAGTTCAGCTTCCGCGGCGGCTTCGACAGCCTGCTGGAGCAGATCGGCCGCTTCCGCCGAGCGGCGCGCCCTCAGGCATGCCATGCCCAGCATGGCCGTGACCGCGGGATTTCCGGAGTTGAGTTCAAGGGCCTTGCGCAGGACAGGCAGGGCCTTGTGGGGCATTCCTATGGTAAGGTAGGTTCTTCCGCCGAAGAAATAACCCTCCCACGCGCCGCTTTCAAGGCGTATATAATCGTTAAAGGCGGCAAGGGCCCGCGAATAATCCCCGAGCGCGTGAAATGAACGGCCCAGGTAAAGACAGGCGCGGGGAGGAGCCTCAAAAGCGGAGATCAGTTCCTCCAGAAGCAGGACGGCCTTTTTGTAATTCCGCGTCTGCCCCGCCTGAATCGCCTCGTTGAATTTTTCCCTGCCCCCGGTGTTTTTTGTTTTAATTTTCAAGACACGCTTCCCTTTTTTAACCGGACCCGGGAAATCTGGGAATTGGATTTGTTTGGTAACCCGGTTGGTTACTCAACAAATCTTGCGATTTTTCAGGCTAAAGCAGGGCTTTAGCCTTGCAAAATCGCATTTTAAGCGGAAGTTGTTCAATAACTGCAGTTATTGAACAACTCTATTATTTTGCCCGTGAAAGGGTAACCGCGCAGGTTACCACAATGTCGTCCACCGACGCTCCCCGCGAAAGATCGCTTAACGGTTTGGCGAATCCCTGGAGGAAGGGGCCGAAGGCCTCCGCCCCGCCCAGCCGCTGAACCAGTTTGTACCCTATGTTGCCCGCCCCAAGGTCGGGGAAGACAAGGGTGTTCACCCTGCCTCGTACCGGACTTCCCGGGGCCTTTTTGTCGGTGACTTCCGGAACCAGCGCGGCGTCCGCCTGAAGCTCCCCGTCTATGAGGAGATCCGGCGCTTTTGCCCGGACCAGATCCAGAGCGGCCTTTACTTTCTGCACGCCGGGCTGATCCCCGCCTGAGCCTCTGGTGGAAAACGAGAGCAGGGCGACGGCCGGTTCGGCGCCGAGGAATTCCCTGCACGACTGCGCCGCGCTGACGGCGATTTCGGCGAGCTGTTCCGCCGTCGGATCGGGCACTACCGCGCAGTCCGAAAAGATCAGCGCGCCGTCTTTTCCCCAGGAAGCGTCCCTCGTCTGCATCACGAAGCAGGAGGAGGCGGTCTTTGAGCCGGGCACCGTGCCGATGATGGCAAGCCCCGCCCGCAGCACGTCGGCGGTGGTGTTTTCCGCCCCGCCCACCATAGCGTCCGCGTCGCCAAGGCGCACCATCATTGCGCCCCAGCGGAGGGGGGCCCGCATGTCGACGGCGGCCTGTTCCGCCGTCATTCCCTTGTGTTTGCGCAGTTCATGGTATTCGCCTGAATATTTTTCAAACAGGGGGGAAAGCCCGGGATCGGTGACCGTTATGCCGGAAAGGCCGACCCCTTCCTTTTTGGCCGTTTCCCGTACCGCCGCTTCCTTTCCCAAAAGGGTAACGGAGGAGGCGAGTTTTTCATCGGCGATGATCCTCGCGGCCCTGACGGTGCGGCTTTCCGTTCCTTCAGGAAGCACGAGCCGCTTTCCCATCTTTCTGGCTTTTTCCCTCATTTCTTTTACAAAGTCCATTTTTTTCTCCTTGCTCCTTGCGGCCGGTTACACCTTGCGGTTGAATCGGACGATTAAACCTACGGTTGAATCGTGTGCGAATTTCAAACAAAACCATGTAAGCATACCCTCCTTGCCCTTTCCGGCGCAAGGGCAGTTTGCCCAAGGCATCGGCGTTTACTTTCGTATACCGGGAAATTACCAGGTTTTGGAAGAATTTTTAACCACAAGGTCGAAGAAGTCGAAAAAGTAGAAGAAGAAGGGAAGAAAAAGAAAAACCACAACGAACCTCCGGTTCGCCTTCACGGACAGAACGGACTTCTTTAGTTTCAAATGTATATTAGAGTTGTTCAATAACTTCAGTTATTGAACAACTTCCGCTTAAAAACGCGATTTT
>JAISEB010000253.1 GCA_031264395.1 Treponema sp.
CTTCGACTTTGCGGTCCATCTTCCGCGGAACGGGATGCGCGTTAATCCGCGGATCATTAAAAATGGTGTTAGCCGCGTGTGCGGTGGACATAAATCAATTTTATGCGGGAAATCCCGCGAAGGAGTTTTCTTATGAGAACAAAACGTTTTTTTCTATTCGGATTGCTAGCGGTGTTGCTGGCAACGAGTTTGGTGCTGACGGGGTGCGGCGGGGATGATGGGGATGGTGACGGACTTAACCTTCCGGGGATTACCGAACCGACCACCGGCCTGCAGACCGTTGAAGGCAAAGACATAACCGTGTCCGGCACGGGTATGCCCCAGTCGCTTGAAACGCAGACTGGCAACAACGGCGAGACTTTCACCATTTCTGGCGGGAAGTTCTCGTTCACCTTGCCCGAGTCGCCCCCTTATCCGCAAGCTTTAAGTTCCGGCTACAGCCTGCGCTATACATTATTCGGCGACGTGTCCGGCGATTATACCGCCACTCCCGGCGATGCCACGTTCGTTATGGTGAGCAGTTTCCAATGGAACGCCGGAAACACCTACTACGAAATAAATCGGGCGGTGACCGACACCGATATGGCGACTTATCAGGACAGGAGCCAAATCGTGTATGTCTACGCCAGCAAGGATGTTACCCTGAGCCAAGACGCGGATACTTGGGAAGATAGCTGGAGTGAGGGGAATGTGACTGAGACATATAAGACCCAGTGGGGCGCGGTGAACCTTGCGCTCAAAAAGGGCTGGAATCTGGTGCAGATTGACAGCTACGAAACCAAGAACGGAAACGATTACACCCAGAAGGCTACGGTGAAAATCGCCACCCATAACGTGCCGTGGACGATTGATACGTGGGAAGAAAGCTATGGCTAGCCAGTGCTAGGCGGTGATGACGATTAATCGCCTCGCGCGGCGGCAAGCCGTGTTTCCATAACCACGGGGAATTGCCGCATTGCGGCAATTCCTTCCGGAGTTTTGCGTTCAGCGCAAACTCCGTGCCGGGGCCGCGTGAACGGTGAGCATAAATCAATTTTATGCGGCAAAGGCCGCGCGCTTTGCGCGAAGGAGTTTATTATGAATACAAAAAGGTTTTTTTCTTTTCGGATATACAGGAGGAACAAAATGAAAAGAGGTGAAAATATGAACCGGATAATTTTTATGGTGATGGCCGTATTTCTGGTTGTTTCGTGCGGGGGCAAAAAGAAGATTTCCGAGGAAGCTAAAACCTTTACCGGGAAACTGGAATCCGGGCTTGAAAAACTTTCTCAAGCCGCTGAGAAATATGCCCAGTATTCGGAATCAGAGCGGGCTGCTTTGGCGACCAGTCTGGATTTGATGGGATACAGCGCGTTAAAATCCCAAATTTTGGGTGAGGTTACGCCTAAAGTTGTAAAAGCACAATACCCCTTGCAAAAAAACAGTACCGCCTATGGTTTATTTCTTATCAAGGTTCTGGCGTTGAAAGCCGGCGGATCATTAAAAGCATCTTTTAATTATACGATTGCCAGTGTCGAACCTGATAAATGTACAATAGGGGTTGAACATTCTGATTTTGCTTCTGATTCGGAATCAGGTCCGTTAAGCGTCTACTATTTTGGGGATTTGTCGGCATTTGGCCCGCACGGACCCGCAGTCGGTCAGAAGTTCCTGGCCTATGTAAGTTATCACGCAAGCACTATCAAAGTCGGTATAGCACTTCCAATTATCGTAATTGACGGCATCAAGATTTTATAACGATTGTTGGAATTCTATAAATATTTTTAAGGAGGATACAATGGGTATCATCGCAATTATCTTGGGAATTTCGGGAATCATCTTTGGCTGGTTTCCGGTAATTCAGTACGTAGCGTTTGCGTTGTCAATATTGGGTATAATATTGAGCGCAATCGGCTTGAAAAAGTCCGGAACGACCGGCAAAGGCAAAGGTTCCGCAATAGCGGGATTGGTCCTGTGCGTCATCGCGACTGTCCTTTCAGGCATTGGTGTATTTATTTGTACTGCGGCAACGGCCGGAGCGGTGGCGAAGACACCGGGGGTGTTGCAGGATTTGCAAAATGCGGCTGGAACTTTGAAAGATACCGCCGATACACTCGAAACCGCCAAAAATGCGCTGGACAGTTTAACGAACTGAAAAGGGGGTAGCGGCCTGTTTTTGAAGCAGGTCGCTATTATTATGTTTCCACACATCGTTTTATTAGGCAGAACAATAGACACATATAAAATCATGGCGCTTTTGGGGATATTCAGTGCTGGAATTTATTCGTGTGTTTTGTCAAAAAGAAAAAATATTGATTATGTAGAAACAATACACTTCCTGCTGGCTGCGTGTATTGGTGTTATTTTAGGAAGCCATTTACTATATATTCTTATAAATTATAAGAATATAGGAACAAAACAACCGTTTGTTGATTTCGTCCGTCTGTTTTTCGGCGGCAGTGTTTTTTACGGCGGTTTAATTGGAGGTATGGGCATAACGTATATTTTCAGAAAGAAATTTACGCATTTTAACCAAATTGTAGAAATCGTTACGGTTTCAATCCCGTTATTTCATTTTTTTGGCAGGGTAGGCTGTTTTTTCAACGGCTGTTGTTTTGGCATTGAAAATTCTTTGGGTTTTAAATTTAATTCATCGTATATTGATGCCGCCAATGGGATAAAACGTCTGCCAATACAATTAATCGAGGCGACGTTTAACATAACACTGTTTATTTTATTGCGCGAATTAAGCAAGAAAGAAATATTTAAGAATAAATTACTGGATGTATATTTACTGGCATATTCGATCGGAAGATTTATATTTGAATTTTATCGCGGAGATATATACAGGGGCGTCTATTTCCATTTATCAACATCACAAATAATCAGTATGATTATATTTGTTGTCGTTTTATTTAAAAGCGGCATCAGAAAAGAGTTTGGATACCATAAACCGTGAAATTAGCAAATTGGTACTGCAAAAAATATGTCCTCTCGTCCAGCACCGAACGAAACATGGATACGAAAAGCGCCTTAATCTCTAGCTTTCGAAAATTTGAATAATCGTGGTAATTACTCCGGAGTTTTACCTATAGTAAAACTCCGACGCCAAGCGGTGAAGCCAATTAATCGCCTCGCGCGGCGGCAAGCCGTGTTTCCATAACCACTAGCAATTGCCGCATTGCGGCAATTGCTTCCGGAGTTTTGCGCAAAGCGCAAAACTCCGCGCTTGTATCCATCGTCCCTCCCCCGTAGGGGGATACCGCCGCCTTTTCACTGTAGGACGCCCCCTAGGAAAGCCCCTCCGGGGCCGGCAGGTGGCTCAAAAGGCTACCCTAGCAGCCGGTTGAGGCGTTTCACGAAATCGGCGGGGTCGTTCAGTTTTTGGCCCTCCACCAGCAGGGCCTGGTCGAGCAGCACGGATGACACATCGGCGATTTTCACCGCGTCTTCTTCGGTCTTGAGGCGCGACACCAGCGGATGGTCGCCGTTCACTTCGAGGATGGGCTTCACATCGGTCATGGGCTGGCCCATCGCCCGCATCATCGCGGCCATCTGAAACGACGGATCGTTCTCGTCGGCGACGATACAGGACGGGGAGTCCGTGAGGCGTTTGGAGAGCTTGACATCCTTTACGCGGTCAGCCAGCGCCTTCTTGATCTTGTCGATGACGGGCCGCGCCTCTTTTTCCTTCTCTTTCGTGCCCTTCTTGTCGTCCTCGCCGGCAATATCCTCGTCCGCCCCGGCGCGGTTCACGCTCTTGATCTCCCACTTCTGTTCGAGGTCGCCCGCCTTCTTCACGTACTCGCGCACACCGGGCATCACGATCTCGTCGATCTCGTCATCCATAATCAGAACTTCGATGCCCTTGGCCTTGTACGCCTCAAGCAGGGGCGACGCCTTGAGAGTATCCGCCCTGCCGCCGGAAATCGTGTAGATGTGCTTCTGCTCGCCCTTCATGCGGCCCGTATACTCGGCAAAACTCGTCCAGCCGTCCACCGCCGTACTCTTGAAACGCACCAGCTCCATCAGCGCGTCCTTGTTGGCCCAGTCCTGATAGAGCCCCTCTTTCAAAGGCCGGTTGAATTCGGTGATGAACGTGTCCCACTTCTTCTTGTCCTCATCCGAGCCGTTTTCCGCAGCATCGGCGACCGCCTTGAACTCGGATAACAGCTTCTTGACCGACGCGCTTTTGATGTTGGTCAAAATCTTGTTCTGCTGAAGAATCTCGCGGCTCACATTCAGCGGCAAGTCTTCGCTGTCGATGACGCCGCGCACAAAGCGGAGATACGTCGGCAGAAGTTCCTTGTCGTCATCCGTGATAAACACCCGCTTCACATAGAGTTTCACGCCGCTCTTGTAGTCGGCATGGTACATGTCAAACGGTGCTTTCTGCGGCACAAAAAAGAGCGTGTTATACTCAAGCGTCCCCTCGGCGCGGGTATGCACATAAAAAAGCGGATCGTCGCCGTCATGCCCCAGCCCCTTGTAAAACTCCTTGTAGTCCTCGTCTTTGAGTTCGCTCTTGTTCCGCCGCCAAAGCGCTGTACCGGAGTTGATGCGATCCGTCTTGATGACCGACCCCTTCTCCTTCCCCTTGTCGTCCCAATCTTTTTCATCTTAGGTAAGATAAATCGGGAACGCCACATGGTTTGAATAACGCTTGATGATGTCCTCGATAGACCAGCGGCTTGCAAACTCCTCGCCCTCATCATTGAGAAAGAGCGTCACCGTCGTCCCCTGCGTTTCGCGCGCCCCATCCTCAATGGTGTAACCGCTCTTACCGTCCGACACCCACTTGTACGCCTTGTCCTCGCCCGCCTTCCGGCTCACCACCTCGATCCGGTCGGCAACCATAAACGCCGAATAGAACCCGACCCCGAACTGGCCGATGAGATTGGAATCCCGTTTCGCGTCCGCCGAAAGCCTGCCCAGAAACGCCTTCGTCCCGGACCGTGCGATAGTCCCCAGGCTGTCGATAAGATCCGCCTCGTTCATGCCGATACCGTTGTCCGCCACGGTAAGCGTCGACCCCGCGCCGTCCGCCTTCCTAAAAGACAGATCGACCCTCGGCTCAAACGCAATCCCCTTGTAAGCGTCGTCCGAAACCGTCAGGTATTTGAGCTTGTCAAGCGCGTCCGACGCATTGCTCACCAGCTCGCGGAGAAAAATCTCCTTGTTAGAATAGAGAGAATGAATGATGAGATGCAAAAGCTGCTGCACCTCAGTCTGAAATTCATGTTGTGCCATAAGGCCTCCGTCTGAAAAATTAATACGGGCAATTCCCGCAACTATTAAGGATAAAAAAATAAGGGAAAAAGAACAAGCCACCTGCCGTGGAGGCGGGGCCACCGTAGGTGGCCGTGCGGGGGCGGCGTGATGGGGAAGAGCGACGGCACCCCCTACGGGGGAAATGGAGATGGGGTTCACCACTTCAGTCAATGGAGAAACGGCGGAAAATCAGACGCGACTCGAGTATTATGGAACCGCAACATCAAAAATAAAATACACCATGAGTAATGCCCAGTCATATTGGCTAGCGTCGCCGAAATTTGACACTACTCAGTA
>JAISEB010000280.1 GCA_031264395.1 Treponema sp.
GACTCCAGCCGCCTCAACCAGATAGACGCCTACACCCACGATGAGTACGACCGGGCCAACATACCCCCGGTGGGCATGGCGCAGTACGACATGGCAGCAAGCCCCGAAGCCGAATACGAATATGACCCCACATAGACCCGTCCCTGCAATGGACGGGGAAAAAAGAGGGCGCATCCTTTACCGTTCCCACATCATCTATCCACGAAAACGCCGCCAAAAAACAGGACGACTGGATACAAGAGTTGCAGGCCTCAGGTCTTTTAGGCAGAGGCGGGGAAAGAATACCATTTTCACGGATTGAACATCTGGTAAGGTACAAAGTTCCTCCATGCATCAGGAGAGACCGCGCCTTCCGTAAAAGGCGTCGAGAAGGAGCCAAAACACGCCGTTATCTGTTTTGCCGGGGAGACCCGTCCCCTTGATACCCGCGTGGTAAACCAGGCCCTGAACGAAGCGGAAAAAATCAGGCCCAAACCCGCGTATATCATCTTTGCCGCCTTCCAGTTTGATCCCGCCGCGGCAAATCTTATCGAGGATACCAAGTGGCCCGGTGTAACACTGCTGAAAGTCCAGATGAACCCCGACCTGATGACCGCCGATCTTAAAAAGAAAAGTTCGGCGAGTCAGAGTTTTTGGCTTGTCGGCCAGCCCGATGTTGACCTCGTCAAAATTGGAAAGGTGGAAGATAAAGGCAAATACAAAGTCAAGGTGAAAGGCTTTGATTATTACGATGTCAAAGCGGGGAAGGTAAATTCCGGCGGAACGGAAAAAATCGCCCTGTGGATGCTCGATACCGACTATGACGGTATGTGCATAGAACCTAAACAGGTGTTTTTCCCGATGGAAGGGAAAAACGAGGGCTGGGATAAACTGACAAAGGTCCTCAAGACGGAAATCGATCAAGACCTTATCGAAAAATACCACGGCGTTGAATCCCTGCCCTTCGCGGTTAAAGACAACACCCTCATAGCCGTCAAGATTGTTGACGACCGGGGCATAGAAAGCCTGAAAGTTATTCCGGTGGGGGAAAAATAATGGAAAAAGAGACGCCCGAAAACATAGTTTACCACAGTATCCGCACAACCCTTGTCAATGCAAAGCAAAAGGTTCATACCGTTATCAACTTTGCCATGGTAGATGCGTATTGGGAAATAGGCCGCCAAATCATGGAAGCGCAGAACAACAACACAAGAGCGGAATACGGGGCGGGTTTAATTAAATATTTGGCGGAACGCCTTACCGCCGAGTTTGGAAAGGGCTTTACCGAAACCAATCTCAAATATATGCGTCAATTTTATGCCGTATTCCCAAATCGTCACGCGCTGCGTGACCAATTAAGCTGGACCCATTACCGCCTATTGATGAAGATTGATGAGCCGTCCCGAAGGGAATTTTATCTGGATGAATGTGCTGAATGTAACTGGAGTTCCCGGCAGCTTGAACGGCAAATAACCACATTTTACTATGAACGCCTCCTGGCAACCAAAAAAGAAAACAGGGAATCGGTAAAAAATGAAATCCAAAAAACGGAACCGAAAACAGATCCGGATTATATCCTGAAAGACCCCTATATTCTGGAGTTCCTGGATTTGAAAGAAAACAATAACTATCACGAAAGTGAACTCGAACAGGCAATCATCGACAATCTTCAGGAATTCCTGCTGGAATTGGGGAAAGGTTTTTCCTTTGTCGCCCGGCAAAAGCGCATAACCATTGACGGCGACCATTATTATATCGACCTTGTTTTTTATAATTACATCCTCAAATGCTTTGTAGTGATTGATCTTAAAACCGGCAAGCTGAATTATCAGGATATTGGGCAGATTGATTTTTACGTCCGTTATTTCGAGGAGAATATTAAACAGGTCGATGACAATCCCACTATCGGCATTGTTCTGTGTTCCGAAAAAAATGACACCATGGTAAAGTATTCGGTGCTGTCGGACAATAACCGCCTGTTCGCTTCTAAATATATGCTTTATCTCCCTACCGAAGAAGAATTGAAGAAGGAACTGGAACGGGAACGGAAACTTATTGAAATGCGCCTGGGGGATCATTAGCAATGGCTAAAACCATCGACCAGCTCATCATCAATTCGCCTTACGAAGAACCAAAAGAACACTGGAGCTACAACCCAAAAACGCAAGCCTTTGAACGGGTCCAGGACCGCCGCTCCGCCGGGTATTTTGTCGCCGGGCAGGGCAGCAACCAATTCAACGACCTTGGCGAATTCAAACCTATCCCCCTGGTCAACGAAATCCGCAGAAGGGTAAAAGCATGGCGTGGCAATAAGTATCCCGGCATTACCGGCGTTACCCGCAAGCTCATCGATCATTGGTACGCCAAAGAAATACGCCGCTTTCCCTTCTTTTTCTGTCAACTGGACGCCATCGAGACCATCATCTGGCTCGCCGAAGCCCCGGATGCCGATAAAACCGGAATTGATATACACGGAGACGGCGGCAGTTTTAATCGTCTTTGTACCAAGCTCTGTACCGGCGGCGGCAAAACTACCGTCATGGCAATGCTCATTGCCTGGCAGGTGTGTAATAAAGCGGCTTATCCGCAGGACAAGCGCTTTTCAAAAAACGTTTTTATCGTAGCCCCTAACCTAACCGTCCGCAGCCGCCTTCAGGTGCTGCAAACTGGCGGGGACGACAATTATTATGCGGAATTCAATGTCGTTCCTTCCGCGCTGTTTGATAAGCTCCGTCAGGGGAAAGTGGTCATCAGCAACTGGCAGACCCTCGCGTGGGACACGGCGGAGGACCTTGCCAAAAAGAAATCCGTAGACAAGCGGGGTCCCAAAAGCAATGAAGTTTATACCCGGGAGGTTCTGGGCCCCCTTGCCAAAACTCAAAACATTTTGGTCATTAACGATGAAGGCCATCACGCGTGGCGTACGAATACTGCTGCGCAGTATTCGTTTCGGAGTTCCGCTCCGCAGAACTCCACACGGAAAAATATAAACAAGGTCAAATTGACCAAGGAAGAAAAGGAGCAAGAACGGGAGGCGACCGTATGGGTAAGCGGCCTTGACCGCATACACGCCTCCCGGAAAATCCTGACCTGTTACGACTTTTCCGCCACGCCTTTTGCCCCCTCCGGCAACAAGAACGATTCCGAAGCCCTCTTTACCTGGATAGTCAGCGACTTCGGCCTCAATGACGGCATTGAATCAGGATTGGTAAAAACGCCCCGTATTGTAGTCCGTGACGATAACACCCCCGCAGCGAAAACATTCCGGTCAAAACTGTATCATATCTACGCCGATGATACCGTAAGGGACAATGTAAAACAGGCTGCCGAACCGCAAGCCCCACTCCCCGACCTGGTGTTACAGGCGTACAATCTTTTGGGGGCGGACTGGCTTGAAACATACAAAAACTGGAAAAAGGCAAAATCCCCGGTTCCTCCGGTGATGATTACCGTCGCCAACCGGACCGAAACGGCCGCCCGGATAAAATATGCCTTTGAACACAACCGTATTTCTACAGAGGAACTATGCGACAGTAACTATATCATTCATATTGATTCAAAAACGCTCGAAAAAGCAGAAGCAGAAAACATTGCGGTAGATAATATACCTTCCGCGGATGATGAAAGCGAAGGGGAACGGAAGGTTTCAAAAAAAGACCAGGCCACCCTGCTCCGTGATACCGTAGATACCGTAGGGCGGCCCGGTAAACGGGGAGAACAAATCCGCAACGTCATTTCTGTTGGTATGTTGACCGAAGGCTGGGACGCGAAAACCGTAACCCATATATTGGGCTTGCGGGCTTTTTCAAGCCAATTGTTATGCGAACAGGTTGTAGGCCGGGGCCTCCGCCGTTCTTCCTATGAAATCGGGGCGAATGGTCTTTTCTCTCCCGAATACGTGAATATCTTTGGCATACCCTTTTCATTTCTTCCCCACGAAGGGGACGGCAGCGGCGGCGGAACGCCTAAACCGAAATTCCCTGTACAGGCAGACCCGGAAAAAGCGCACTATGAAATCTCCTGGCCCAACATTATCCGTATTGACCGTGAACTTAATCCCCGTCTTCATGTGGATATTTCCAAAATAGAACCTTTGACCCTTGACGCTTCCAAAACACGCATAAGCGCCGACCTTGCGCCGTTTCTTGACGGCCAGCCCGATCTTACAAAATGTACCCAAATCGACCTTGAAAAACTTGAAAAGCATTTGCGTATGCAGGAAATCATCTTCAAAACCACCGCCCAGGTTTATGAAGTAATGCAGTCGTCATGGAAGGACAAAGGAACCCCCTACGCCTTAATCGGACAGGTCTTCAAATGGGTAGAACGCTATCTTGAATCTGACCGTATACGCATAGAGCCGCCCCTTTTCGCTATGGATAAACTGCGGGTACGCATAATGCTTATGCTCAACATGAGCCGTATTGTAGAACATTTGTGGAACTTCATCAGGCTGAGGGAAACCGAACAAATAATCCCTATTTTTGATCCCAACAGCAAAATACGCTCCACAGGAAATATGCCTACCTGGTGGACATCCAAACACCGGGAACCTACCGTAAAATCCCACATCACCCATTGTGTCCATGACAGCACCTGGGAGGCTACCGAAGCCTATAAAATCGAGAAAAACCCCTATGTTGCCGCGTGGGCCAAAAACGACCATTTGGGTTTTGGCATACTCTATACCTTTGAAGCAGTACCCCATTATTACTACCCTGATTTTCTCATCAGACTGGACAATGAAAAGACCCTTGTCCTCGAAACAAAAGGACAGGACAACCCCCTTGTCCGGGAAAAACGCCGCGCCCTTGCCGAATGGGTAGAAGCGGTAAATTCCCTCAGGGAATACGGCCAATGGTGCAGCGACATATCCTTCAATGTCGCCGATGTGGACGGGATTATTGAAAGGTATACAGATAATAAATGAGAGGCCGAAGAATGAAAATACAGTTAAACCATTTGATGAACCGGGGTATTTATTGCCGCAGATAAGTAC
>JAISEB010000324.1 GCA_031264395.1 Treponema sp.
CCCCGTATGGCGGTAAAGGAATACCAGCTCGCGGCGATTTCATAATAGGGAACAAACCACAGGAATTCCCGCCGGTTTATGTCGTAGGGGCCTATGAGTTCAACATCGGGGCCGGTGGCAAAATACATCACATCGTCCGACAAAAGGAAGGTGTAGTTCATCCAGCCGGGATTGTCGATGCGGAACTGTTCCTCGCCTCCGGGAGAAAGAAAATAGATGGCGTCCGAATCGCTGCAAAATACGACGTAGTCCTTGTAACGTTCCACCTGTGAATTGACCTGGCTGTTGGTCCTGAAATTCCACATCTCCTGTCCGTCCTCAAGGGAAAGGGCATAGACCCTGCCGTCCTTGCTTCCGAAATACACCTGGCTGGAATCGACATAAGGGATGGAATTGATCTCCGCGCCGCTCTTGAACACCCAGCGCATGTAGCCGCTTTCCGCGTCAAGGGCGTAAAAATTGCCGTCTTCCGAGCCGAAATAAATGGTGTCGCCCTTGACCACAGGGGGGTTCAGCGCCCTGATCGTTTCGTTTTCGGCAAGCTGAAGTTTTATCTTCCAGCGTATCCCCAGGGGCGGCGCTATGCGGGCGGAACTGACCCCCCTGCCCCCCTCGCCCCGGAACCGTATCCAGTCGGAACTGCGCGAACAGGAAACAAGCGGAAAGAGGCAGAAAAAAAGAAGAGCGCAACGGCTTTTGATGCGGATCATAAGTAGGCAAGCCCCCGTAAACTGAATATGCGTATGAAAAACGCGGGTATTCCCCGCCGCCGCGTTATCTTGATGATCTTCCTGTATTCCCGTTTGAGTTCCCCGAAACGTTCCGCCTGTTCCGCCTCGTCAGGGAATTCACGCCAGCGAAGTTCCGTGTACAGCGCCGCGAAAGCCTCAAAGGGGGAGGCGGAAGACGGCCCGCCCGGAAGGCCGCCCGGCGCGATCGCGGCAGGAAACAATCGGGAGTATTCGGCGGCGGTTTTGGCGGCGGGCTTGATGGGCCTCCCGTCCGCGGCAAGCCGGGCCAGAAGGAGGAGGTAAAGGGAACGCGATCCCGCCCTGCCCCCCCCGCGCGAACCGGCAAAGAGGAACAGTTCCCTGCCGTAACGGACGGCATAGGCGCACAGAAGAGACGCAAGGGCCAAAAGAGCCGCGGTACGGAGCACCGCCCGCCAGGGGAAGGCGCGGACCTGGGAAAAAACCTTTGTCTCGTCAATAAGGGGGATAACCACGTCCCGCATGTTGCCGTCGCCCATGCCGAAGGGGGGAATGGCAAACTGGGTAGACTCAAAATCGATCCAGCCGTAACCGGGAATGTAAAACTGCGGCCAGGAATGGGCGTGGGCGTCGGTTACAAGGTAGAGGTCCGCGGGGGAATAGTCCTGCAACACCTTGATCCTGCTTTGCAGGGCGGCAAGTCCCCGCCTGTGGGCCCTGGTCTGGAGGCTTTCCGCCGCAAGGTAACCGGTTACCACGCGCGAAGGTATGCCCGCAAGCCGCCCCAAAAGGGCCGCCGTGTTCGAAAATTCAACACAGTCCCCGTCTTTGGTATCAAGAAGAAATTCCCGGAGCGCGGCGATGGAATAATCGTCGTTATCGTTGATCGTGTACTGGTAGTCTTCAAAACCCGTCAGTATCGCCAGAATTTTCTCCATGTATGTATCACTGCCGGCGGCGGCGCTCCTTTCGTCCCATGTATCAAGGGCGTCCTCAAGAAAACCGGCGAAAATTTCCCTGTCCCCTTCTTCAAGGGGAACTTCAAGGTACGGGGCAAGCAATTCCCTTTCCGCCCCGCTTAAATCCCGCACCGGGACAAAGAGAAGATTCAGAGGATCTCCTGAGTGTATACGGGAAAAGACCCGGTGCATGTAACGGAGGGGGCCCGAGCCTTCGCTTAAAACAGTCGGCTCAAGCGCGAAGGGGCGGTAGGGCAGAAAATTCTGCGGCAGCATTGAAAGGGAAAAAACTTCCGCCTGCTCCCGGCCCATGTCGCCTCCCGGGGCGGTGTCAAACCAGGTGTTAAAGAGCCTTGTAAGGGGAAGGCTGTTGAGAGGCTCGTCCTGTGAGGGAAGAAAACCCCGCAGCGGGTCAAGCCTGCCCCGGAAGGAATCTCCCATATACAAGGGCTCCCGTTTTGAGGCGACCACCATCACCGTGTACTGCCGTTCTTCACCGCCTTCGCCTTTCCCCCGGCTGCTTCCCCTCTCTTTTCCCTTCCCTTTTCCCTTTCCCTGTCCGCCGGGCCAGTCGTATTCGCTCAGGCCGCGCAGATCCGGCTGCCGGCCGCTTTCATCGCCGGGAATGGTTCTCCTGCCGCCTCCCCGCGCGTTATCGGGAATTCCCCAGTCGTTGTCGTCGGGCTTGCTCAATTCTCGGGCGCGGTCCGGCAAAAGATTGGCGATTACCTGGTTGCGGACAAAATCGGCCGGAAGGATAAAAACCGCGGCCAGCGCGGCGGCAAAGCCGAGGGCAAGGATCGCCGTTTCCCCCCAGGAACCGGAAACGCCCCGGGGATACAGGCAAAAATACACCACCAGGCTGTGCAGCAGAAAGGCCGCCGCGGTCGCGACCAGTATGATCTGGGTAAGCCCCATACTTTCCCCGGCGGCTTCCTCGCCGGAGCGGGAAAAAACAAGCAGCCTGAAACAGATCCAGGCCAGCAGAAAAGGCTCCGCCACCGACAGCTTGCCCCAGCGCGGATAATGAAACAGAAGGAAGGTAAGGGTGAAACTCAAAAGCCCCGTACACAGCGGCACAAGCGCGCCGGGGCCGAATCCTCCGGCAAGAACCGAAAAGAGAAGAAGCGGCGGAACGGCAAGAAAAAACCTCACGATCCCCTTTCCCCGGACCGGGAGAAAAGCGGCGAGCGCCTCAAAGGGGACAATCAAAAACCACTGGAGGAGGCCCGCGCGATCATAGGAAACCGAAATTCCCGGATGGAAGAACGGGATGCTTACCACGCTGAACCAGAAAAAAAGCCGCATGCTGAAAAGGACCGCCAATTTTTTTTTCACAGGACAGCCTCCGCGTAATCGACAAGGCCCGGAAGAACGGGAACGGCGAGGACAGGGGCGCGGTTCCCGGGGGGAAAGAGCCAGAGGGGATCGGGAACAAAGCCCATTCCCGCGAAGTCCCTTACGCGGATTTTTTCGGATTCCGCGGCGGGACCGCCGTCCTTTTCCGCCTGTTCCCCGCGCGGCGCGGGAGACGGAGGCCGTACAAAGAAAAGCGAGACGGCCTTTTCCCCGCGGGCAAGCAGGAAGGAAGGAAGCCCCGCGTCACAGGCGGTAGAAAAAACGTAGAGTTCCCCGGAAGAAGCGCCGGGAAGCGCATCCCCTTCGGGATACTCGTTCCGGGACGGCGCGAAGGGAAGGGCAGCAAGCTCCTCCAGAAAATTGTCCAGTTCATCCTGCCCGGCTATCTCCCGGCTGCCCCAGGCGGTGCGGACGTGAAACACGTAGGAAGACTCTTCTTCCTTTACGGACCGCAAAAACTGGGCAAGGCGGGCTTTGGCGCGGTCCAGCATCCAGAGATCCCCCAGATGCGCCCGGCCGGAAGGCCCGTAATTGCGGAAGTACACTTCAATGCGGCTGACCTTCTCCTGACTGTCCGGGGATATGCGGGTAATAAGGGTGTCGATGCGCTCCGAACTCTTCCAGTTAATGTCCCGGAAACGGTCTCCCGGAGCGTATTCGCGCATATAGTAGCGTTCCTCGTCGGCCGTGTTTTTATTGCGCCTGTCCTCGGCCCCCGAACGGGGATCAATGCGGAAAGTTTTCTGGGGACAAGGGGCGCTTCTTACCGGAAAGCTCCGGCGCTGGGGAAGGCCGCATGGAAAGGAAAAAAATCCCAGAATATCCCGGAGACGGCAGGAGCCTTCCCCCTCAAAAACCCCCGACATGGGAAAACTCAAATCCAGCCGCGCCGTGCCGCTTCCCGGAGGAACCGAAGTTTCGGCCGACACAGGGCATCCCCGGCTGTTCCCGGAGGGGAAAAAACGGCCCCGTACAACAAAATGAAGCCGGAAAAACCACGGAACGCGCCCGTCAAGACCCGTGACAAGGGCCGGCGCGGCATCGCGCGCGGGAAGCGCCGCGTCCGGACGCGGGGATTCCGCCGTGAGCGGCGACGGAAGTTTCCAGAGCGGCTCCAGAGCGGAAAGACGCCGCGCCCCCCAGGAACCCGCCAGAAACAGGACGGCCCACACGCAGATCACCGTCAGGGCCAGCACAATCTCGTAGGCGTTGCGGGCGGCAAGAGAGCGGACAAGAATAACCAGGGACAACGCCGCGGCCGCGCAGCCGGAGGGACCAACAACAAAACCATCACGGAAACGGGAATAAAAACGGGAAAGGCCGCCGGCCCTGCTGGCGTTCATTCCTTTCAGGACTCCGCCGCGGACGCCCGCGAAACCTCCGGTTTCACCGAAGCCGGCGGTTGTAGTGAAGCCGTCCGCTCCACGGGAACAGGCGGTTCCACAGGAACCGTGTCGAGGATACGCTCCAGAGGCGCTTCGGGAGGAATAGACGGATCGCGGGTAATAATGCGGTGGGCCATGGCGGGAATAAAAATCTCCTTGACAAAATCTATAGGCACATAGTCAAGGCCCCTGCACAGGGCAAGGGACCGCGCCAGCCGGCTGATCCGCACTCCCGCCCGGGGGCTCGCCGCGCTTTCAATATCGGGATGCACCCTCGTCTGCCTTACGCAGTCCACAATGTAGGAACTCACGCCGCTGTGCATCTGCACATCGTCCACCATCTTCTTCCAGCGTATAAGATCCGCGCTGTCGATGACGCTTTCAAAATTGTCCCAGGCGTCCATTCTGCCGTGCCGCGCTATTATCTCCCGTTCGTCCTCCGCGGAAGGATACCCCAGGGAAAGGCGTATCATGAAGCGGTCAAGCTGCGGCGCGGGAAGGGGAAAAAGATGAACGCCCCGCAGGTTCATGGTCGCGATAATGAAGAACGGATCGTGCAGGCGGTAGAGCTTTCCCTCTATCGTAACCGTCTGTTCTTCCATCACCTGAAGAAAACTCCCCTGTGTCTTCGGCGTAAGGAGGTTGATCTCGTCGCAGAGCACAAAATGGGCAAAGATGGGCCCCTTGTTAAAGACCATTTCCCCCGAATGCCCGATAAAACGGTTATAGCCCAGAATGTCCTGCGGCAGAAGATCCACCGTACACTGAATACGGTTAAAACCTTCCATTTTGACATCCCCGGCGATCATATCCTCCGGCCGCCAGCGTATGGAATGGGCCAGCGCGCGGGCAAGGGAAGTCTTCCCTACCCCGTGGGAATCCGCCAGAATCACATGCCCGCCCGCTATCTGGGCGGCGATGATGTATTCAAGCTTTTTCGTGTCCACCGAAATAAGCCGTTTTATGTTTCGTATTAAAAGTTCAACGGATGGTTTTATAGTGGAATCCATAGCCCATCATATTACAATGAAAGTATGAAGAACAAGGGCGCGCGCTGCCTCACGAAAAATGTTGAGGGAAAACACCGCCGCGCCGGTTTCACTCCGGTTCTTTGATGTTGTACTTTCTGCGGAAACGTTCGATACGGCCCGCGGTGTCGACAAGTTTCTGCTTGCCGGTAAAGAAGGGATGGCAGGCGGAACAGATCTCCACCTTGATATCCTTGACGGTGGAACGGGTCTCTATGACATTCCCGCAGGCGCAGGTGATCTTCGTTAGTTCATATCTGGGATGAATCTTTTCCCTCATAAAATCCTCGCTTCCTAATCTTCCGTCCGGCGGCCTGCCGTACAAAATCCCCCATAAAAAGGGCCGTTCCAGAGGCCGCCGGCAACTTGTCGCTTAAATCCCCAAAAAATCAAGTGCAACAGGCTCCTAGTCCGCTCCGGCGGAACCGGTGTTCATGGACCTGAGGAACGCTTCATTATTCTTGGATTTCTTCATTTTGTCAACCAGAAGTTCGATGATCTCGATGTCGTCCATGGGGTTGATGACCTTGCGGAGTATCCAGATCTTCTGAATCTCTTCTTCGGTAAGGAGCAGCTCTTCCTTCCGGGTGCCCGACTTTTTGATGTTGATGGCGGGAAAGAGGCGGCGGTCGGAAATACGCCGGTCAAGGTTGATTTCGAGGTTGCCCGTTCCCTTGAATTCCTCAAAAATAACCTCGTCCATGCGGCTGCCGGTTTCGATGAGGGCGGTGGAAATGATCGTAAGGCTTCCCCCTTCCTCAATATTCCTGGCGGCGCCGAAGAACCGCTTGGGTTTGTGGAGCGCGTTCGAGTCAACGCCGCCCGAAAGGATCTTGCCCGAAGTGGGCACGGTCTGGTTATAGGCCCTGGCAAGCCGGGTAATCGAATCGAGCAGGATCACCACGTCCTTTTTGTGCTCCACAAGGCGCTTGGCCTTTTCCAGCACCATCTCGGTAACCTGCACATGCCGGGTAGCCTGTTCGTCAAAGGTCGAAGAAATCACCTCCGCCCGGACGGTCCTTTCCATGTCGGTTACTTCCTCGGGACGCTCGTCGATCAGAAGAACGATAAGGTACACCTCGGGGTGGTTCATCGTAATGGCGTTGGCTATTTTCTGCATCATGATGGTCTTGCCCGTTCTTGGGGGGGCTACGATGAGCGCCCGCTGGCCTTTGCCGATGGGGCAGAAGAGGTTGATGACGCGCTCGGATATGCCCTCTGTTACCGTTTCAAGGTTGAGCTTTTCGTTGGGGTAAAGGGGCGTGAGGTTGTCAAAGGGAATGCGGTTCTGGGCGACGGTGGGATCGTCGTAGTTGACGGTTTCCACCCGGAGCATGGCGAAGAAACGTTCCTGTTCCTTGGGACTGCGGATCTGCCCGTAGACCGTATCGCCGGTTTTAAGGGCAAAGAGCCGTATCTGGCTGGGGCTGATGTAGATGTCGTCGGGACCCGGGAGGTAGGAATTCTGCGGGCTTCGCAGGAACCCGTAACTGTCCGGAAGTATTTCCAGGGAACCATAGGCATAGATGATCCCGCCGTGCTCGGTGTGGGCCTTGAGAATCGAAAAGACTATTTCCTGTTTCTTCAGGGCCACCATGTCGTCATGGGAAATATTGTAGGAAGCCGCCAGTTCGCGGAGATCCATCATGTTGAGCCGTATGAGTTCGTTGATCGTGAGCCGGGGCTTGCCGTTGTCCTGATCCAGCCTCGGTTCCGGCCGGCCGTAAATATCGGGCATGGAAGGAAAGTGAGACGGCAGGGACTGGTTTGCCACTGCCGGCCTGGCCGGCGGGCCTTCCTGCGCGGGCATAGAAGAAGATTCATGCCCGTTTCCGTTCGGGGCGGCCGGCGCAGCGGCCGGCTCCTGCGGCGCGTTAAAAGCGCCCGCGGCGCCGTGGCCCCCGGACGCGCCGTTATAGCGCCTGTTTTCGCGGTAGGGAGCGCGCCTCGCCCTGGCCTTTACCACTACCCTTCCCCGTTCACCCTCGTCCCCGGAATCTTCCGCCCTGGAGGAATCCCCTTCCCAGGAAGGCTCCCCGCGCGGGCTTTCTTCCTCACGCGGGGCGGCTTGATTTTCCGCCGCGGGGGAAGACTCAAGTCCGAAAGGGAGGGACCCGGTCTGAACATCTTCATCCGCCGTTACTTTTGGTTTCCGGCCTCTTCGTACTAATGCCATTGTTAAAACCACCTGCAAATATTATGGATTATATGATACACGGAACTTGTCATTAATGATTGTTTCTTTTTCCTGGACGGTTACGCTCTGACATTGAAAAGACATAATCATAATACTCATCCGTTTTTTTTCTGTCAAGGGGAAAGGCGGCCAATCGCTTCCCGCAGCACCGCTTCCGCCGCGGCGGCGCGCACCGTCTCCCTGTCTCCCTCGATGTAAAAAACCCGCGCCGAAGACGGGCCGTCCGGGAGGGCCGTGGCTATCCACACCGTCCCCACAGCCGTGGAAGTCCCATCGCCCGACGGGCCGGCAAGGCCCGTCACCGAAACGGCCAGGGAAGCGCCGCTTTTTTCAAGGGCCGCTTCCGCCATGGCGCGGGCGGTTTCCCCGCTTACCGCGCCGTTTTTTTCAAGCAAAACCCGGTCAAGCCCCAGCATGACCGCCTTCGCGTCGATCATATACGTAACAAAAGAGCCCCAAAAAACACGGGAAGCGCCGGGAACGGAGGCGATACGGTCCGCCACAAGCCCGGCCGTACAGGATTCCGCCGCGGCCACGGTTTTTTGCCGGGCGGCAAGGGCCTGTACAAGACGGGCCGCGGAATCTTCACGATCCATTGGCCCACTGCAGTTCAGTCTTGATCTCCTCGGTGGGCCGGGAAAAGATTTCAACCTCTTTTTCCGCCCTGATCATGCTGCACTGTCCTTCAAAAAGAACCCCGTCGGCAATGCGGAGCCTGGCCGCGGTCACGTCTCCCCGCACTTCCGCCCCGCTCATCATGTCGATCTTGTCCGCCGCCCATACGGCCCCCGCCACCGTGCCGTACACCGTAAGGGACGTGACCGAAATATGATCCGCTTCCACCACCGCTCCCCTGTCGACGATAAGGGCGCCCGTGGCTTCTATGGTTCCCCGGAATTTTCCCTGTATGCGGAGCGTTTCCTTGAAACGGAGAAAACCGTTAAAGCTGGTGCTTTCACCAAGGACAACGATCTCCCCTTCCTTTTTTTTATCCCTGACCATGCCTACTCCCCGCGGCCTTCTTCGCCATGCAGAAATTTACGGATCTGGTTTTCAAGGGCAAAAAGCCCTATTTCGTTTTTCTTGAGATCTTCCCATTCCCGTATCGTCTTTTCGATACGGGCGTCCAGCTCCGCGATGTGTTTGCGTACCCGCTGGGTCTTTTCCTTTATGTTCTCCACAAAACCCGGAAGGGAACGGGAATCGGTTTCGCCGCCGCGCGAGAGCATGACAATGGCGGCGTCAAGATCGTCCACGCTTTTTACAAAATCCTGCAGGTTGATCTTCATGTCCGTATTGAGTTCTTCCGCCATGCTGAGGCGCGACTCCCGGACGGCAATCTGGGCAAACAGTTCGCGGTTCCGCAGCACCGCCCTGATCCTCGCGAGAACTTCGGAAAAATTAAAGGGCTTGGTGATGTAATCGTCCACCCCGAGTTCAAAGCCTTCGACCTTGTCCTTGGCATCCCCCAGCGCGGAAAACATGATGATGGGAATCCCCGAATATTTCGGATCTGCCTTGAGGGTTTTGGTGACTTCCCATCCCGACATGCGGGGCATGATGTTGTCCAGCAGTATCAGATCGGGCATGAAACGCCTTGTTTTTTCAAGGGCCTCCACCCCGTCGCCGGCTTCCTCGACAACAAAACCGAGCTTGGAGAGCATTACCTCAAAGAATTCCAGATTTATTCTTTCGTCATCAACTATAAGTATTTTTTTCCGGGTATTCATTGTTTCCTTCCTGATCACAAACCGCCGCTTAACCGGCTGTTATTTTCCTACGATAATTATAATGTTGTCAACCTGCGGAAAATCTTTTTACTTTTTCGCTCAGCCCGAAAACGCCGTATTGCGCGCCGCCCTCTCAAGCCGCCGTTTTCCGGCCTTGCCCGCCGTCCCCGTTCACTTTAACTATACGCAAAATGAGGCCGGAGATCAACAGGAGAAGGGCGGCGGCGAGAAAAAACAGCGGAAGAAAATCGCCCCGGGCCGTGTACAGCGTGTCCCCGGTAACGACGGGAAGATCCACGATGATCCACGATTCGCTAAAGGGCGCCGCCATGGCGATGATTCTGCCGTTGGGGTCTATTCCGCAGGTCTGCCCCGACGCGGTTGAACGGGCCATGGACCTGCGGTTTTCCACCGCCCGGAAGACCGCCATTGAAAGATGCTGGTTCTGGGCGGAAAGGCTGTATGACCAGGCGTCATTGGAAAGATTGACAATAAGCTCCGCCCCGCGGCGGACGAAATTCCGCGAAAGATAACCGAAAGTGTCCTCAAAACAGATGGGACTTGAAAACGTGAAATTCCCCCCGCCATTCTGAAAGGGAACGGAGAAGAGCGTTTCATCGGACCCTTTTTCCCAGAAATGGGTGTCGGCCTCCGCCAGAATCGTGTAAAGCCAGGGAAGCTCTTTTTTATAGGGAAAATACTCGGTAAAGGGAACAAGGCGGAGCTTCCGGTAGATCCCGGCCTCTTTTCCCCCTTCATACAGCATTACGGCGTTGTAGTCGACGCGGTGATTCCCTTCCGGGTTTTTCAGCGGGTCTTTGCGCGCGTCGTCGTTGCCCAGAAGAAAGGGCACGTCCTGCCGCGCGAGGTACCGCAGAAGTTCCCGCACAAGAACCCAGGATTCATTGTCGTCCCGGTACGTGGTGTGCCAGTAGATACGGGGCACAAAGGCGGTTTCGGACCACACCACAAGGTCCGGCCGGGGCTCTTCTTGCAAGGCTTCGTCCGAAAGGCGGCGGAGAACGGAGAGATTTTCCCGGTACTGCTCCATCTCCATTCCCGGCGCCTCCGCCTTCCACGGATCGGCGTTAAGCTGGACAAGGGCAAGGCGGGCGGCCGGCGCGGAAGAATAATCCACGGGCGAAACGGCGCCGTACACGAGTGTACAGATCAGGGCCGCCGCCCACAGGAGGGCGGGGATCTTTTCCTTTACAACGCACTTCCAGACCGTTTCCGCGGCAAAGCGCCCGTTCACAAGAACGGCGGCCAAAAAAACCGACGGGAACACGACAAGGGCCGAAACGCCCCAGACCCCGAAAAGATCGGCAATCTGTATCACGGGAAGCAGCGTCCACTGGGAATAGCCTGTAATGCCGTAGGAATAGCCCAGAAAACCCAGCGTGCGCAGATATTCGTAACTTATCCAGATCACCCACTGGACAATATAGCCGCGCTGGGGAAAAAGGGTGTCCGCCAGCTTCAGAAAAAAGAAGAGGAGGGCCAGGAAAACAAGGTAGATAAGGCCGACGATGACCCCCGCCAGGGGATGAAAGGCGCCGAGCCAGTAATTAAAGAGGCTGTAGGAGGTATAACCGAACAGGGCCCCCCAGCACACCGACGCGGGAAGGCTTGATCCGCGTATCAGGATAAAAACGGGAACATACGCTATCCAGGCAAGCAGGGGAAGCCCCTTTTCAACAACGGGGTTGGGAAAAGACCCGGCAAAAAGGAAGGCCGAAAGGATCACGAGACCGGCATTGACGGCGATTTTTTTAAGGCCGAAAACAACCCGCATTACCGCCGGCCTTCTCCGTCCCCAAGATCCCACACATCCCGTTTGAGTTCCCGGCCGGCCCTGAAAGACGCTATGCCGTGGGGGCGCACTTCAAGAAATTCGCCCGTTTTTGGGTTCCGGGCCTTTTGACGGCCCTTTCTGGCCTTGACGACAAAGGAGCCGAAACCGCGCAGCTCCACCGCCATGCCGCCTGTAAGGGCGTTTTTTATTTCGCTGATAAACACTTCAATAATAGCGCGGATTTCCTTTTGGCTTATACCGGTTTTTTCATATATAGAATCAACGATATCCGCCTTGGTACGTTTTTTATCCGCCATGCTGCGCCGATACCGGACCGCCTTTGAGGGTATTAAAGAGCCTCTGCATTCGGGACTTTTTTCTGGCCGCGGCGTTCTTCTTGATAATGCCTTTACGGGCCGCGGTGTCGATCTTCTTGAGCATGTCCTTAAGAGCGGCCTCCGCTTCAACCGTCTCTTTTTTCCGGGCCAGCACCGTAAATTTCTTGGCGCTTGTTCTAACAGCGCTCTTTACCGCCTTGTTGCGGATACGGCGCTCCTCGCTTTGCCGGTGCCGTTTTTCGGCGGAACTTATCTTCTTGCCTGCCAAAGGAAAACCCCCAGTATGAAATCTCTCTTGATACGCGCGTTACCGCTTCGTTATATAATAGGGTTGTTCAATTTAGAATTATTGAACAACTTCCGCTTAAGAACGCCCCGTTATGGACAGGCCCTATTTGAAATCCGACGGACGCCGTTCCGTCCGCTTGCACTTGTCGCATTCGGCTATGTTTTTCACCTTGCCGTTTTCGAAAAGGGTCTTCATTTTGACCTCGCCCCCGCAGGAACAAAAAAACTGCTGCGTGGTTTTTGACGTACGGGCGTTTTTACTGGCCTGGGCCATGTGTCTCTCCTTGCCCCCGAAGGAGCTTTTTCACCATAACACGCCTTTTTCATAAAAGTCAAGGGGCATGGAGTGTTAAGGGAACGGCAACTAAAGTTGCTTCTGGAAACCCCGGTTGGGTTTCCAGAGGTTTCCTTAGGGAACAAATAGTAATATACGTTATATGCAGCGGTGTCTTATGCGGATACGCCAGGAGTAGTGTGTCTTATGTTTGTTAAACGTCGAAATCATGTTTTGAACGGCCTTGCACTGATCGGAGCTCAGGCTTTCAACCCAGCGGACAATATTCCGCGCTTCCCGGCTGAGTGAAAAATCAAAGAACGGTTGGTTGGCTTTCGAATGAAAAAAGACTTACGGCAAATTTTACCATTCCCGGACTTTGAAGCCCTCGGGAGGCTCGGCCAGAACTACCGTATCCCCGGACTGCACCAGAACATACAATCCCTTTTTCAGGGCGTATTTCCTCACGTCCTCCGGCGCCACCATGGCCGCTACCGCCCCGACCAGTTTTCTCATATCTCCCCGTTTGTCCAGCTGCTCCCGTACCTTCTCTATCCTCTTTATGTGATCGTCCACGTCTTCCGTCGTCAGTTCAGACTTTACTTCCACCGGCATCGCGTAGTCGCCGTTTTCAAGCAGCACGTCCACCTGGGCGGCGACACGGCCCCCTTCCCAGAACTTGTGCGGCCCGCCGTGGGTAAAGGTATACCCGATAGCCCTGAACTTTTCCCAGAGCTTCGCGGAAACCATTTCTTCCGCCCATTTGCCGAAGGCGTTGTTAAGCCCTCCTATGTTTTTGGACAGCTTCTTGATCTGCCTGCCGGTGTCTTTAATCTGCCTGTCGGTTTCCTGAATCTTTTTGTCGGTTTCCGCGGACAAGTCTTTGATCTGCTTGCCGGTTTCCTGGAACATTGCCCAGACCTTTTCAAAAGTAAGTCCCGCGTATTCGGGCGGGAGAGAGGCGGCTTCATTTTGCCGGGCCATACAAACACCCCCAAGAAATAATCCCGTCATCAAAAGATGGCGCGCTAATAGTTACGCGAGGCCGTTTCAAAATCCGGCTGGTTTTGGAACAAACTCACTTAACAAAGATAAAGTATGTATCATGGACAGTCAAGCGGAAAGATAACGCCGGGCGGGGGCTCAGGGCATTTCGACGGTACGTTCCTGCACGGGGCTCCGCAGCTGCCTTCGGGAACGGCCCTGCCATTCACCGGCGTCGTCCCGGCCCGCTATGAATTCCCAGACGCGCCGCGCCTGGGCAAGTTTGCCTTCGCCATAAAGGACATTCGCCAAATAATAGGCGGTCTTGTAATATTCCGCCTCCTCGATATAGGCGGAAACAAGCCTGTTCCTGGCCATCCGGTTCATGAGATCGTCAAGACCCGCAAAGGTAAAATCATACCGGTCCCGCAGCGCCTCCTCCAGAATAACGGTATTCTGAATGAGGAAGGCGAACATGAGGTGATCAAGGGCGGAACCGGGGTTGTACCTGCCCGACGCGTAATAGAAAAAGCCAAGAAGGCGGTGGGCAGGTTCCGTCAGGGTGTTGCCGTAGCGGTAAAGGGTAAGAAAGCGGTCTATCCCGTCGTTTTCCAGGGTTCTTCTCATGGCGTTTTTGGCAAAAGACGACTCATCGGCCCACAGCGCGTCCCTGGGCCGCCCCGTCGCGGGATCTCTTCCTTCGAGTATCCCTTTAAGGGTATTTTCCATTTCAACATATTCCTGCCGTACCCTTCGTATCCCGGCGATCTTGTAGAGGAGATCGACGGCAAAACCGGGGTTTTCAAGGATGTCCCGGCCTTCAAGGGCCTTCCGGTACTGGATAAGGGCAAGGGACAATTCCCCTTCGG
>JAISEB010000337.1 GCA_031264395.1 Treponema sp.
TACCCAAAGGCCCATTCAAAATTGTCAAGAAAAGACCATGCGTAGTAGCCCTTGAGGTTCACGCCTTTTTTGACAAGATCCTCGCAGACGGCAAGGTGCTGCCTGATATACTCAATACGCTCCCTGTCGTGAACACGGCCGTCGCGTTCAACTTCGTCGTTGCGGGCGTAGCCGTTTTCGGTAATATAGATGGGGATGCCCTCCCCGCCTGAAGAGCCGAACGCGGTTTTCGAAATTTCGGAAATCCACGACAGCTGCCGCTCAAGCCCGCCGGGAGTAAGGGGCCAGCCCATTTCGCTTGTGTCCTGCCAGAAGGGCCTTCCCGAATATTTCAATTTCGCTTTTTTGTCCCAGGCTACGGGGGTTTCGTTGTAGAAATTCACCCCGATAAAATCTATCTTTTGGGCAATGTTTTCCATGTCGCCCGGCTTGACGGGAAACTTGAGCTTGAGATCCTTTGTGACGGTTTCGGGGTAGCCTTTGCCGAGGCAGGGGAACATGAACACTTCCGTTTCAAAGGCGCGGGCGTACAGGCTTGCCTTGAGATCGTCCTTGTGCGAGGTGGCGGGCCGGGGCGTGCTGGGGTTCCAGGTGATCCCTATGGGGGCGGCAAGGCCCGTTTTCCTGTACGCTTTGACCGCAAGCCCGTGGGCAAGATTGACATGATGCACCGCGTTAAGGGCCTTCTGCAGATCCTGTATCCCCGGCGCGTGGACGCCGAAATAATAGCCGAGGTAGGCGACGCAGAAAGGCTCATTGATGGTGATCCACTGATCGACAAGATCTCCCAGTTCCTTAAAGCAGACTTTGGCGTATTCCTCAAAGGCGGCGGTTATCGACCGTTCGGTCCAGCCGCCTTTGTCTTCCAGCGCCTGGGGAAGATCCCAGTGGTAAATAGTAGCGCAGGCTTTAATATTGTATTTGTGAAGTTCCCCGCAGAGTTTCCGGTAGTAGGCGATTCCTTCGGGGTTTACCTTGCCCGTGCCTGTCGGAATGATCCGGGGCCAGGCAATGGAAAAGCGGTAGCTTTTAAAGCCAAGTTCCGCCATGAGCGCGATATCCGCGGCATAGCGGTGGTACTGATCGCAGGCTATTTCGCCGTTTTCACCCGCGTACACCGCGCCGGGTCTGCGTGAAAAAGTATCCCAGATACATTCGCTCCGCCCGCCTTCATGGCCGGCGCCTTCGACCTGATAGCTTGCGGTCGCCGTGCCCCACACAAAATCGGCGGGAAATTTCAGCCTGTGCATACCAACCTCCTTATTGCTCTGGTAAATGAAACTGTTCCAAATTAACCGGATTACTAAACATGTCCACTATAGCAAACAGCGCGCATATATGCAATGCGCCGGAATTTTTTCAACTTTTTCCATTCTTATTGAAGCGCCGCGCACGGCCGCGCCCTATATAGGTATCATGGACAACCATGACCGGCGGCCGGCGCTGCCGGATCTTTCTTTCGGAGGCATTTATGAATAACCTCAATTCCATCCTGATAGAAGGGAACCTGATACGGGACCCCCTTCTTCGTTCCACACCGAAGGGGACCCCGGTCTGTACCTTCACCATTGCCTCAAACCGCTATTACAAACAGGATGCGGCGTATGAAAAAGAAGTCGGGTTCTTCGACGTCGAGTCCTGGACCAAACTTGCCGAAAATTGCTACAACCTCGGCCATAAGGGCCGCGGGGTCCGGGTGGTGGGCCGCCTGAAACAGGACCGGTGGAACGATGCCGAAGGCAGGCCTCATTCGCGGGTAACCATTGTGGCGGAACACGTCGAATTCCGTCCCGACTTCAAGAAAGAAGAACCCCCGGCCAGAACACTGGCGGAAGAAACGGAAGAGGCGGCCCGGGAAGAATTCGCGGCGGAGCTTGAACCCGTAGAGGAGGAATTCGCGGCAATAACTTTTTGAACCACAACGAACCTCCAGTTCGCCCTCACGGACAACACGGACGTTTAGTTTCAAATGTATAGGGAACTTCTGGAAACCCCGGTTGGATTTTTAGAGGTTCCTTACATTTTGTCCGTGTTGGTCCGTGTCGTCCGCGGTTAAATTTCTTCGTTTGGCTGCTCTTTGGGGAAACAGCCCCCGCCCGGTGTCAGACCGTTCCCTTTTCCCCGGCCCTTTCCTGGTTCAGTACCGAATCAACGAGATCCCCGAATTCCGGATCGAAATTTTCAGGCGGCATATGGAAGCTGAATACATCCTGGCCGATGTAGTGAACGCCGTTTCTTTCTTCGATGACGTCGCCTTCATATACATCGAGCATTTCCGGCTCGGCAGTTTCTTCAATCAGGAAGGGACGGTACATAAGGGGCAGCCCGGAGAGGCCGTTGAAAGGTTCGTCAGGTTTTTTTTCGGGGTTTTCTTTTGCCGTTTTCCCGGGATTTAGCGGATTTTTTTTTTGCTGGAAGGGATGATTCCGTTTCCGTATCTTCGGCGCTGTTTTCCTGTGCTTCTTTTGTCCCGGCTTCGGCGTTCTCCGGCTTAACGGGAACATCCCCCGCATCACCGGGGGCCCCTTCGCCGTTTTCCTGGGGCGCGTCCGGGTCCAGTATTTCTACGGGGACGTCCCCCTTGTCCTCCGTATCTTCGGCGTTCTCGACTGAAATATTGGAAAGCATGGTCACAAAGGGAGACACGACATCGAGGTTTTCGGAGGCGGCGTTCACGCCCTCGTCATCGGACCCGGAGGAGGGGCTGAATTCTATCTCGCTGGCTATGCGGGCAAGGGCATTCGGGTTGCCGGGACTTTCGCCCGGCATTTCCCCGGACGGCGGCCCGGCGTTATCTTCCTCAAGTTCTTCGAGTTCCTCAAGCTCCTCGAGTTCTTCAGGTTCCTCGGCAGCGGCGGCGGGACCGGCGCTTACGCCCGTGTCTATATCTTCATCCACCAGTTCAAGGCCGCTGGTTTCGATTATATAGGGAATATCGTCGTCCCCAAAGGCAAGTTTGACATTGTGCTGCCTGTTCTTTTCGGCGGCGGCCAAAAGCCCGCTTGAAGCCATGTCTTCGGAGGCCATGGCGGCGGCTTCTTCCGTTTTTGTTTCCTGGCCCGGCTCCGCTT
>JAISEB010000343.1 GCA_031264395.1 Treponema sp.
TTTTTTGAGCAATTGGTGAAAGTGAATGATGAATGGAGATTGTATGTTTTTAAAAAGAACGAAACTTATATCATAAATCCGTTTATGTCAAATGGAGATAATATTGTTGAAATATCAGAACCTGTAAAAGAAATATGGGAATGAAATTTCATGAAGAATGTATATATTATTTTGGCTCATACCGATCTCTCCATGATTAGTAGAGCGTTAATGTTTTGTCGTATTATATCCGGAGGAAGGCCGATGATAATGAAGAAGTGTCTTTTTGTTTTGGGGACATTGATGATGGTCCATCCTTTTCTGTATTCCCAGTTTGTTGTTGACGGGTTAAGGCTGGAAAACAACCTGCTGTCGCCGCCTATGGGATTTGCTCCCGTCAAGGGTGTAGCGGTTCCGTTTCCGCCGTGGACATACTTTGATTTTTTTGTTACAAACAACGCTATTTTTTACTTCGAGCAAAGTAAACCAAGGCCATTTATTATAACAAAAAAAGATTTGGTGTTGAACGAGAATAAATATTATACGTTCGAACTGGAAGGTACATTTGCAAGTATGGCAAATGAAAAAGCCAAATATGTTTTTATTGCGGGAGGCGATATAATTATATATGACCACCTTCCCGGTTTTGGCATCATGTTTCCGGCGCGCACAAGTACCTTTCCTCCGGTCCCGATTAAAGATACCGACATCCCCTTTATGAATATTTTCTGGTTTTGGGAAGACGGCATTGAAAGTATCAGCGCCAGTTCGGCATTGCGGGAGCGGAGAGGAAAAGAAGAGATTGTTTATGACGAGAGCCAATTAAGGGAAACATTCTTTGGCATGATGGACGGTTTTTGTTATTTCAATTCATTCAAAAGGGCGTGGGCGGAAGGAGTACAGGGAGACGGGATAGGAGAGTCCCTCCTTGTCAATTTTACTTCTGAAACCGATCATGTGATGATTCTTAACGGTTATGTTAATCTAAGAAACATGGATTTATATACCGCAAACAACAGGGTAAAAAAGGCGCGCATTGTTTCTGAAGACCCGTTTTTTTCAATTGAACACGACTTCGATGATGTTGTGAAATTTACCCAGGTTGATTTTCCTGAAAAAACAAGACAGATAAAATTTATTATTGAGGATGTGTATAAGGGTTCAAAATATCAGGACACCTGTATTACATCGGTTTTTTTAAAACAACAGGCGCACTATAAAACGCATAAGTATTTCAGGCCCTTTGTAAGGGACATGCCGGAATACAAACAGAGAGTAGATAAAATGATTCTTATGTTAAAAGAAAATGGATATTCTTTTCTACATACAGGTGAATAAATGGGAGGAGCAACTTGACAGCCGAAAAAATGCCGGGTTGTCAACGACTGAAACAATGATACCCAGGAGGACACGCCTTGTGAGAAACGTGTGTATAATACTTGCCCTGTTTTCTCAGTTGATGGCTATTGGCTGTAAAAAGGCTGACGTTGTACAAGAAGAGCGGGAAGTGCAGAAAACGCAGGAGACACAGGGAATACGAAGGGTACCGCCTGTCAATATAAAGCCTCTTGAATGGTCGATAAGGTCCGATGATGCTGTTGATATTAATGAATATCTCGCGCCGAATTCCGATTTACAATTATCAATGCTTGTAGAAATGAAGTTTTTTGGTAAAAAACTCGAACATTTGGCTTTGTCGGAACGTTTTTCGAGCCTGAAAAGACTAAAAGTTGGTTATAATCTGCGTTCTGTTGAAACAAAACAGTTGCCAAGGACGCTTGAAATTTTGGATTTGGATGGGAATAAATTAACCGCTCTGGATACAAAAAATCTTCCTGAATCATTGAAAGAGATTTCTTTGGCAATGAATCCAATTGCAGAAACTTTTGAAATAACTCCGAATATGCGCAATGTGAGATCTCTGGCGCTTTCCGGTTCCAGAGTTAGAAAAATTACAGGTTTCGAGAATTTAATCTCTACAGAATTATATCTTCATTTTATTCAGTGCCCGATTGAAGATCCCGATGTTTTTCTGCAATTGAGAAATGTTAAATCTTTGGCTTTCTCTGTTCCCGCAGAATATTCAAAAGAAGATATAACGGCCCTGAGGGAAAAGATAAAGGAACGAAATCCCGCAGTAGAAAGGATAACAATTATGCCTTACCAGGAAGGTCCTGACGGGGACCTTCTTATTTATGATGGTACCTGAAAAACTGCCGGGGTCTGTTCCTATTCTTCCCGCCAGTGTCCCGCCTTGCGTATTTTCTGGTTGCGGTAACGGACAAGGACGGAGGGATTGCGTGAACACAGATCGTTAATGTCCCTGAGCAGGATTTCCTTGATGGACCGCGCGGCGGCGTCCGGATCCGTGTGGGCGCCGCCGGGGGGTTCGCTGATGATTCCGTTGATCACCTTGAACTGGAGAAGATCGGAACTGGTTATGCGGAGCATGACCGCCGCATCCTTTGCCTTGGCCGAATCGCGGAGCAGTATTGAGGCGCAGCCTTCGGGGCTTATAACGGAATAAATGGCGTTTTCCAGCATATAGATTTTGTCGCCTACGGAAATACCCAATGCGCCGCCTGAACCTCCCTCTCCTATGATGACGCATATGATGGGGGTTTTTATTTGGCTGAAGTCGCGGAGGTTGCGGGCTATGGCTTCTCCTATTCCCCTTTCTTCCGCGCCGAGACCGGGATAGGCGCCCGAGGTATCGACAAAGGTAATGATGGGCCGCCGGAATTTTTCAGCCTGCCTGGCAAGGCGCAGCGCCTTGCGGTAGCCTTCAGGGTTCGCCATTCCGTGATTGCGGAACATATTTTCTTTGAGGGTCCTTCCCTTTTGGTTGGCAAGGACGGTGACGGGCCTTCCGTCAAGAAAGGCAAGGCCGCCTACAATGGCGGGATCGTCGGCAAAGGCCCTGTCGCCGTGAAGCTCAATAAAACCGTCGAAAATGCGGCTGATATAATCCATCGCGTAGGGCCGTTCGGGGTGGCGGGCAAGTTCAACCCGTTTCCATGTCGTCTCCGTCCTGGAACCGGCCTCTATTTTTATCTCAATTTCTTCAAGCTCCTTCGCGGCGTCTATTCCCGACTCCCGCGTAAGCCGCTTTAATTCCTCAAGCCTCCGGCGCAGTTCCGCTGTTTCCGTCATTGTTTTTCTCCGGGGTGTGAATGCAGATCGACAAGCGACGAAATGATGCGCCGCTGATCGCCGCGCCTTACAATAAGATCGACGAATCCTTTTTCAAGCTGAAATTCAGCCTGCTGGAAACCTTCCGGCAGCCTCTGGCGTATTGTCCCTTCAATGACGCGCGGGCCCGCGAATCCTATGAGCGCGCCGGGCTCGGCCATGGTAATGTCGGCAAGCATGGCGAAGGACGCGGTGACGCCGCCCGTCGTGGGATCGCAGAGGACTATGAAGAAGGGCACGCCTGACCTGTCAAGTTCCGCCGCGGCGCTTGAGGTCTTTGCCATTTGCATGAGCGAAAAGATTCCTTCCTGCATGCGCGCGCCGCCTGAGTTTGTGTAAATTATCACGGGGATTTTTTCTTCCGCCCCTTTGAGCATCGCGCGGCTGACTTTTTCTCCCACTACCGATCCCATTGAGCCGCCCATGAATTTAAAGGACATGAGCGCGAGGATGACGGGCTTTCCTTCTATTTCGCAGGTGCCGGTGATCACCGCGTCTTTCATCTGCGATTTGACTTCCGCCTCGGAAAGTTTTTCTTCATATCCCGCAAGATCTATGGGATTGATGGATGAAAGATTTGAGGAAAATTCCCTGAAGCTGCCGGGATCGACGAGGTAGCGGAGCCGTTCAAAGGGTTCCATGCGGTAATGGTAGCCGCAATCCGGGCAGGTCTTGATGGCTTCTTCAACGGCCCCGGCATCGTACCGGACGCCGCATCCGGGGCAAGACTCGGGATGCGCCTGTGCCGGTACTGGTGTTTCAGGCATGCTCCGCCTCCTTCATGATTTTTTCATAGAGCGAAGTTCCGAAATTGCCGGAACGGAATGCTTTGTCCGCCATTATTCTGCGCTGTTCATCGCGGTTTGTTTTTATTCCTTCAATGCGCAGTTCCGAAAGCGCCCTTTCCATTCTTGCGATCGCCCTTTCACGGGTGAGCCCGTGGACAATGAGTTTTGCCGCCATGGAGTCGTAATAGGGGGAAATTGTACAGCCTGAATACAGAAACGAATCGAAGCGGGTGCCCGGTCCTCCGGGAACATCGATGCGGTTTACCGTTCCCGGACCCAGTGCGTTGATGCGGCATTCTATGGCCCAGCCTTCGGGGTGAATTTTTTCAGGATCTATTTCCATGCGGCCTTCGGTACAGGCGAGTATCTGCTGCCGTATAATATCCACGCCGGTAACAAATACACTTACCGGGTGTTCCACTTGTACGCGCGCGTTGACTTCCATAAAATAAAATTTTCCGTCTTCAACAAGAAATTCGATGGTTCCCGCTCCCCGGTATTTAAGCGCGCGGAACATTGTCACGGCGCCTTCCGACATTATGCGGCGCATTGCGTCGTTGACGCCGGGCGAAGGGCTTTCCTCTATCAGTTTTTGGTGGCCGCGCTGAACGGAACAGTCCCGTTCGCCGAGGACCGCGACGGCGCCGTTTCCGTCGGCAAGAATTTGAAGCTCCACATGGCGGGGGTTTTCAAGATAACGTTCAATGAAGACGCGGCCGTCCGCGAAATTCGATTCCGCTTCCCTGCTTGCGATGGAGAGGTTTTCCGCGAGTTCTTTTTCACTTCGCACTATGCGCATTCCCTTGCCGCCGCCGCCTGACGCGGCCTTTATGATTACGGGAAAACCCAGCGTCTTTACCGCGGCGAACGCCGCCTCCGGTCCTGTGACCGCTTCTTCCGTTCCCGGCGTTACCGGAAGTCCGAAACGCCGCGCCGTATCCCGCGCCGCTACCTTGTCGCCGAGCAGCTCTATCGTTTCGGGATCGGGCCCGATGAAGAGGAGCCCCTTGTCCCGCACAAGGCGCGCAAAGGCGGCGTTTTCCGAAAGAAAACCGACTCCAGGGTGCACCGCCTCACATCCCGATTTGACGGCCGCCGTGACGAGGTTCGCGCCTGAAAGATAACTTTGTGACGAGGGAGGCGGGCCTATGCAGATCGCCCTCTCTGCAAGTTTTACATGGAGGCTTTCCCTGTCGGCGGTGGAATAAACCGCCACAGTTTCTATTCCCATTTCGCGGCAGGTCCGTATGATGCGTACCGCGATTTCGCCCCGGTTGGCGATGAGGATCTTCACAGGCGCTTTACCTCGAAGAGGACCTGCCCGTATTCAACCAGATCTCCGCTGGCCGCCTTTACCGAAATGATCTCGCAGTCGAATTCGGCTTCCAGATGATTCATCATTTTCATTGCCTCAAGTATGCAGAGGGTTTCACCGGCCTTTACCCTGCCGCCCGCCTTGACAAACGGCGGCGCGCCGGGGCCGGACGCGGCGTAAAAGGTCGCCACGATGGGGCTGGTGATTAGTTCCCCCGCCGCTTTCGCGCTTTCCGTACCGGTTTCGGCGCGGGCATGCGCGCCGCTTTCTCCAGGAACAAAACCAAGGTGCACCGCGCTTCCGCCTGCGGGGGCCGCCGGGCCGCCGGGCGCGCCGGCATGTTCCTGGGATAATTCCGCGCCGCGGGCGAAGGCCGCGTCTTTTCTTAGAATCAGGCGGGTTGTTCCGTCACAAAGATCAAGCTCCGCGATGTTCGAAACGCTGAACCGTTCGGTCAGGGCAAGAATCAGTTTATCATCCATTTGTTTTTTCCTCTAATTAATACGGAGCGGGTCCGCGTCTTTTTCGTAATCAACGCCTTCTACGTCAAAGCCGTGGGCCTCAAGAAAGTCGTGCCTGAAACCGGCCGCGTCCGTGCCGGTGGGGATGGCGTCTTCCGTAACGGAATTCATGCGGGCCAGCGTTTCCCTCTGAACATCTTCCCGCATTTCCAGATCATCGAGCCTTATTCTCCCTTCGCCGTCCACGGGCACTCCGGAAGGATCCGCGCCCGCTTCGGCGGAGTAAAGCCTGTCGCGGTAGAGCCGCACGATCTGTTCGATGCATCCTTCATGAAGTCCCTTTTCCTTCATCACCTTGAAAAGGCATGAAACATAAAAGGGGATAATGGGAATCACCGCGCTGGCGCGTGTTACAAGCGCCTTGTTCACCGAAACCCACGCGCGGCGATCCGAGCCCGCGAAGCGGCTGTTAATGCTCCGGGAGGCGCGTTCCAGATCTTCCTTGGCCCGCCCTATGGTGCCGTTTTTGTAGATGGCCCACGAAAGCTCCGGCCCTATGTAGGTGTAGGCCACGGTCCTCGCGGAAGGGGAAAGCACGCCGGAAGCGGCAAGGGCGTCCATCCAGAGTTCCCAGTCCTCCCCTCCCATGACCTTGACCGTATTGGCAATTTCCTCTTCCGTCGCGCCCTCCGCCCCGGCGGTGATAAATTTCCCCGTCATCATGTCTATGGTTTTTCCCGAATAGGCGTTTCCTACCGGCTTGATTACCGACTTGTACATTACGCCTGTCTTTGGATCGGTTCTTACAGGAGAGGCAAGCGAATAAATCACAAGATCGATTTGGGGGGAAATCCCCGCCCCGGCGGCGCTTTCCTTTACCGTCCTGACGGCGCTTTCCTTCATTGCGTCCGAGAAGGCGTCTCCGTCCAGCGTTTTGGAAACAATGCCGGCCTTTGCCGCCTCTGCGTCAAAGGTGAGGTTGTTATACCAGCCGGGGGTTCCCGGTTTTGACGCCGAGGCGGGTTTCTCGAACGAGATCCCCACAGTGGCCGCCCCGTAGCCGAACGCGGCGCAGATGCGGCTTGCCAGCCCGTAGCCTGTGGAACATCCTATGACAAGGACAAGAGCCGGTTTTTTTGTTCCCGTTCCCGCCAGATTTTTTTTTGCGTATTCGATCTGCCGCCGTACAACCGCGGCGCATCCTGCCGGATGGGAATTAATGCAGATATTGTTTCTAACCATGGGCTTTATGATCATTGCGCCGCTCCTTCCCCGTTTCCCACGAGGCACATCCATTCGGCTTCGGCGGCGGCTTCCCCGCCCACATAGCACCTGCCTGACTGCCGTATCATTTTCGATGAAATCCTGAGGTTGGTAATTTCAGATCTGACTTCATCGCCGGGCCGTACCTGGCGGCGGAATTTAACCTTTTCAACCGTTGCGAGAAAGAAGAGGGAATTGCCGCCCAGCACGCCGAGCCTGCGCAGCCCCGCGCCGCCTGACTGCGCCATTGTCTCGATAAGGATCACGCCGGGCACAACAGGGTATTGGGGAAAATGCCCCCTGAAGAAAAATTCGCTTTCGGCAAACACATGCCGCGCCGTTATCGTGTCTTTACCGGCGCTGATGATCTCGTCAACAAAAAGAAAAGGCGGGCGGTGCGGCAGCAGTTCCGTTATGTCATCAGTCATGATACGCTCCATTTCAATATTTTTTGAAGGCGGCAACTCCGTTGTGCCCGCCGAATCCCAGCGAGCCTGAAACGGCCGCGCCAATATCGCCGTACTGAACTTTGTTCGGTACATAGTCAAGATCACATTCGGGATCAGGATTGTCCAGATTTATCGTCGGCGGATAAAATCCTTCGCGGATGGCGAGCACACAGGCGATTGCCTCAAAGCCGCCTGAACCTGCCACACAGTGGCCTGTCATGCTCTTTATGCTTGAAACCTTCATCTTATAGGCGTGATCCCCAAACGCGTATTTGATCATTTTTGTTTCGGTCGGATCGTTGATCTCCGTGGACGTTCCGTGGGCGTTGTAGTACTGAACGTCTTCCGGCCTGAGCCCCGCGTCCTTTAGGGCAAGCTTGATGGCCTTGCCCCCCCCCTCGCCCGACGGGGCAGGGGATGTGATGTGATACGCGTCGGTGGTCCCCGCGTATCCCGCGAATTCGGCGAGTATTGCCGCGCCGCGTTTTTTCGCGTGGCTTTCGCTTTCAAGGATCATGATCCCCGCGCCTTCGCCCAGGACAAAGCCGTCCCTGTCCGCGTCGAAGGGGCGGGACGCCTTTTCCGGCGTGTCGCAGCGTTTTACCGAAAGCGCCTTGAGCATCTGGAATCCCCCTATGGCAAAGGGAACTATGCAGGCTTCAGTGCCGCCGGCGATAACCACATCGCAGCGGCCGCTTCGTATCAGGTCAAGTCCCTGTCCAAGCGCGTCGGTTCCCGAAGCGCAGGCCGTTACCTGCGTGTACGCGGGCCCCTCTATGCCGAAAAGGATGGAAATGTTTCCCGCCGCCTCGTTTCCTATCATAAGGGGAATGGTAAGCGGCGGCATGCGCCGGGGTCCCTGCTCAAAGAGCTTGCGGAACGCCTCGGTTGTTATCTCGAAGCCGCCTATACCGTTTCCCAGTACAATGCCGGTCCGTTGAGGATCGCTTGTAACGCGCCGCCTTCCCGGCCCCTCCGCGGAATCCCCTCCCGCCGGGCTTATCAGCTTCGCCTCTTCCAGCGCTTCTACGGCGGCGGCGGCGGCAAACTGGGTAAAACGGGCCATTTTCCGCGCGTCCTTTTTATCTATCCAGCGGGAAGGATTGAAGTCCTTTACCTCCGCGGCTATGGTCACGTCAAAACCGGCCGTATCAAAGGCGGTAATTCTGCCGACGCCGCTTTTTCCGGCCTTAAGCGCGTCACGGAATTCGGCGGCCGAATTCCCGACAGGTGAAATAACCCCCATTCCGGTGACAACTACCCTTTGCTTTTCATTCATCTCTGTCTCCTCTTTTGGAATTTTCTAAAAACCCGGCCGGGGTTTCTAGAGGCGCCCTAAATGAACATGCCTCCGTCAACGGAGATCACCTGTCCTGTAATATAGGCCGATTCGTCCGACGCGAGAAACAGGGCGGCTGCGGCAACGTCTTCGGGGACGCCCGCCCGCCTGAGGGGGATAATCGCGAGCATTTTTTCCCTTGCCTCGCTGTTCATCGCGGAGGTCATGTCCGACATAATGAAGCCGGGCGCTATGGCGTTGACCCGTACCCCGCGGCCCGCCGTTTCCCTGGCAAGGCTCTTTGTGAGCCCTATGAGGCCCGCCTTGCTTGCCGCATAATTTGCCTGGCCGCCGTTTCCGTGCAGGGCGACTACGCTTGCCATGTTGATTATGGAGCCGCTTCTTTTTCGGATCATGTGCCGCCCCACAGTCCGCGCGGCAAGAAAAGACGCGGTAAGGTTCACGTCAAGGACCTTTTGAAAATCTTCAAGGCTCATCCTGAATGAAAGATTGTCCCGCGTTATTCCCGCGTTGTTTACCAGTATGTCAAAACCTTCCGATTTCCCGGCAAGTTTTTCGACAAGAGCTTCTGTTTCTTCAAGCCTGCCAAGATCCGCATCCGTCCAGTGAAGACGGCCCGCGGCCTTTTCGATCCGCTCTCCAAGGTCCGAAGGCTCCTTCGTGCCTATGCCCCACACCTCGGCCCCTTCCGCGATAAAGAGATCCGCTATCGCCCGGCCTATGCCCCGCGAGGCTCCGGTTACAAGCGCCTTTTTATTCTTCAAACGCATGCTTTTCCTCCAGAACGATCTGTATGTCGGAAACCGTCCCCGCCGGATGACAGGGAACGGCCGCCGCGTCTTTCCACAATCCTGTAAGTGTTTTTCCCGGTCCCGTCTCAAAGGCCGCGTCCACGCCTTCCGCCGCCATGGCCGCTTCTTCTTCTGTCCAGCGTACAGGAGAGGTGATCTGGCGCAGGGCAAGTTCTTTCGCTTCTTTTCCCGATTCAACGCGCCTTCCCGTGACATTGGAATAGAGGGGAACGGAAGGATCGCGGAAGGGAACGGCGTCAAGCGCCGGGCGGAATTGTTCCGCGGCACAGGCGATGAGGGGCGAATGAAAGGGGCCGGCCACTTCAAGGCGTACAAAACGCCGGGCG
>JAISEB010000019.1 GCA_031264395.1 Treponema sp.
CTTAATACTTCCGCAGAAGTTCAAGCGGGCTGAGCTTTCCGGCGCGGCGGGCGGGAAGGGCCGAAGCCGTTACGGAACAGAGGATCGTAAAGAGGCCGATAAGAAAGATCATCTTCCAGTCTATGATGACCGGTATGGTTTCGAGGTAATAGCCGGGATCGAGGATCTTTACGCTTTCGCCGTGAAAAAGGCCGGAGAAAAAACTGAGGATCTTTTCAAGGCCCCTGATGACGGGGTTGATGAAGCGCCCCAGAAGCAGCCCCGTTCCTATGCCCAGAACGGAACCGGTAAGGCCGGTAAGGAAACTTCCCCACAGGAAGATCCCCTGTATGCCCCCGCTGCCGGCGCCGGCCGCCTTGAGGACGGCGATGTCCCTTTGGCGCTCTATGACCAGCATGGATGTTGCCGACGAAACATTCACCGCGGCAACCATCACGATAAGGGCCATGATAAAAAGGAGAAGCTGGCGCGTCTGTTCATAGGAACTGTACTGGGATTGCTGCAGTTCCTTCCAGGTAAAGACGGCAAAGCCGGGCCCCAGGGCGGCGTTTATGTTGAAGGCCATGCGATCCGCATCCCGGTACGGATCGTTTATTTTTACAAGAAGGCGGAAAGACGCGTATTCGGGGGAAAAGATCCCTTCTCCCGCCGCGCCTGACGTAATGCACCACAGCGAATCCAGTTCCCTGTACCCTGAAGAGACAATGCCCTTCACGGTAAAGGGGGTAAAGCGCGGAATGCTTCTTCCGCCCGATGTCCGCAGGGTCATGATGCGCACCGTCTTTCCCACCTCGGCGCCGGCCGACGCGGCGATTTCTTCTCCCAAAAGTATCTCGCGGTCCGATTCAAGCGACGCCTCTCCCTCGACGGTTCTGAGGAAACGGAGGCTTCCCGGATCTTCCCAGTAGGATTTTTCAACGGCCCGTATGGTGGCCCCGCTCTTGTTCCTGCCGACGAGCATCCCCAGCCCCTGCCTTTCCATCCACACGCCGCGCACGCCGGAAAGCCCCGCGATAACGGAAGCGGCGTGGTCAAGCCCGCCCTGATCCGAAAAGTCGTACACCTGTATGTGGGCCGTCCCCAGTTCAAGATAACGGTCCGTGATGCCCCGTATCATGCCGTCGGCGACAATAAGGGTGACGATGATGGGGACAAGGCTCACGGCTATTCCCGCGGCGGCCCCCCGGAGGTAGCGCCCCCCTTCATGGGCCCTTCCCAGAAGATAGCGGAAGGCAATAAAAAAACCGGACCCGCTTTTCATTTTTCCGCGCCGGGCCCGGGAAGGCCCGCCCCGCCGTTCGGACCCATGCCGGCAAGCGTTCCGTCTTCCAGCGTACAGTGCAGTCCCGCCCTGGCGGCGACCTTTTCATCGTGAGTCACCACTATCAGCGTCTTGCCCCTTTTTTCCGCCGCGCCGTACAGAAGCTCCGTTACCATGGCGCTGTTGTCGGGGTCCAGGTTCCCCGTAGGCTCGTCGGCCAGAACCAGATCGGGATCGTTGACCATGGACCTGGCAACCGCGACGCGCTGGCGCTCCCCGCCTGAAAGCTGGGAAGGAAAATGGCCCGTCCTGTCTTCCAGCCTGACATCTCCAAGAAGCAGGCGGGCCCTTTCGGCGGCGTCCTTCTTCCTCATGCCGGCAATGTAGGCGGGCAGCATGACATTTTCAAGAGCGGTAAAATCCTTGAGAAGATAATGAAATTGAAAGATGAAGCCCACCTGCCGGCTCCGGTACGATGAAAGGGCGCTTTCCGGAAGGGCGCTTATTTCGGTGTCCCCCACAGACACGGAGCCCGAGTCCGTCCTGTCAAGGCCGCCTATGATGTTAAGCAGGGTACTCTTCCCGCTGCCGCTCCGGCCTGTTATCGCGAGGGAAGCGCCCCGTTCAATTTCAAAACTGATGCCTTTAAGAATATGAAGGGTCTCGGCGCCCGAAGCGTAGTTCTTCACAATACCGGCGACACGGAGAATGATGCCGTCACTCATACCGGAGTACCTCCGCGGGTTTTATCTTTGAAATCTTTCCCGACGCGAACCACGCGGCAAGCAGCGCGGACAAAAAGCCGAACATGAAAATAAGGACCACTTCGCGGGCAATGACCCGTGAAGGGATCTCCTTGATGTAAAAAGTCGCGGGTGAAAACACGGCGAACTCCCCGGCCTCTCCGCCGCCGAACAGGCGGGAAATAAAATTGAGAAGCCGTATAAAAAGATTGACCATTCCCTCAAGAACGGTGAAAAAAGCGGAAATATGAAAGGCGGTAAGAAGGCCCAGAACAAGGCCGGAAAGCGCCCCGGCAAGTCCTATGATCACGCCGTCCCAGACAAAGACAAGCCGCACCGCCCTGTCCGACGCCCCCACCGCGCGGAAGAGCCCTATTTCCTCGCGGCGCTCAAGCACGGCCCTCCTCTGCGCCTGAAAAATATTAAGGCCGACAACAATGAATATGAGCCCCACAAGAATAAACATAAAGAGCTTTTCCGTCCTGAGCGCGCCGAAGAAGGCGCGGTTGTAATCGCGCCAGCTTGTGACGCGGCATTCCCCCTGGCCGGGAATGCCGGCAAGGGCCCTCGCGGCAAGCTCCATCGCGCGCCTGTCCTCCCAGCGGTTTGCGAGCTTGACGCCAAGGGAAAGCTCCCCGTCCGAAACGGAGGCGGCGCTTTCGATATTGATAAAGGCCCAGCTTATATCATACTCGTAAAAACCCGTCCTGAAGATCCCCTGTACAATGAAGGGCTCGGCGGGGGCGGCGTTTTCCTGATCTTCCGGTTCCTGCCCGCCCCCGAAAATTCCGGCGACGGAAAAGAGCGTCACTTCCTCCCCGAGCCGCACCTGCAGCCGCCTTGCAAGCTCCGCCCCCAGCAGGATGTAACGGTCTTTCGAAAGATCAAAGCTCCCCGCCTCTATCACTACCCGCGATCCGAAGCCCCTGTCCTTTTCGGGCGTGTCGTCCCCGATTCCCCGCACCACAACCGCCTGCTGGCCGCTCCGCCTTCCCCGCATGAGCCCCTGGAATTCCCTGAAGGGGGAAACCGCCAGCACGCCCGGAAGGGAGGAAAGCCGTTCCTCCACAAGCGCGGTGTTTTCGGGAGGAAAACGTTCAACCCGCATATGATAGGAAGATATTTCCAGTATGCTTTCGATGAATCCAAGCTGAAAACCGTTCATCACCGCGATGATCACGATGAGGGCAAGCACGCCGGTCGCTATGCCAAGGACGGCCAAAACCGGGGAAGGGGAATTCCGCCGCCCCCTTGAAATATACCGGGCCGCCACAAAACCTATCCATTGTATATTCATCGTATATTCATCCCGCGCATGTTCATTTTGCCTGTATCCTTTCCTCGGAGACCTTCCTGCCGTCTTCCCAAACCGCCCTGAGTATGATCTTTCCGTCCATATACAGTTCTTCAATATCCCTTTCGCCGTCCCGCGTTACGGTACGTTCCATTATGCCGAAGCGGTAATCGCGTTCGGCGGTGCGGTTTCCTTCATCATCATATTCGAATTCGGAAAGCCTGTCCCCTTCTTCCGAAGCGGGCTTCCAGGAAACCGATGTCAGCCTGTCCTCCGTCCAGGTATTGGAAAGCACGCCGACAAGTTCGTCGTTTTCATCATAGAAAGTTTCGCTCAGCACGCGGCCCCGCTCGTCGGTACTGTAGACTATCCTGTAGCCTTCGTTCAGGTAAACATCTTCAAGCATATCATATCCGTAGCCTGAAGGGCTGATAAAATCGTCGTCCGCCCCGGGAAAACCTCTCAGAAAAGAAAGCCGCGCCCTTTGGCCCGACGCGCGGTACACGCGCTCCGCCCGGCGGAGGGCGCCCGAGCGCCGGTAAAAAAAGGCGTCGGTGTAAAGCGGCACGAGGACGCCCCCTTCCCTTTCGGAAGTTTCGGCGCGAACCTGTGCAGTTCCGTTGTAGGAATACACGACGGCCGTTTCCTTTCCGGCGGCAAACTGATGCTCCCGGAGAACAAGGCCTCCGGCGTCAAACACCTCGATAAAGCCGTCGGGCCCTTCCGCGCCGTCCTCAGGCGGAGGATCGTCCGGCGTCTCCGCGGGCGTCTTTTCCTTTACGGCAAAGGCCGCGGCAAGCCTCGTAACGCCGTCCAGCCGCAGTACCCACTGCCGCCTGATTTCGGCCCCGTTTTGGTAGAGGATCTGAACCTCGATAAGGGGCGGGGCCTCTTCTTCCAGCTCCGCGAAAAAGGGGATCACTTCCGCGGGAAGCTCCGCCTGAAATCCGGGAGCGCGCGAAAGGGCGTACTCGTTCCTCAGGGCGGCAAAACGGGACGTCTCCTCTTCCAGCCTCATGCCGGCGGCGTTGGAGCGGTACCAGCGCACGTCATCGGGCCGCGCCGCCAGTGCGGCAAAAAGAAACAGCGGAAAGAGGAACAGGGGGAAAAGGGGCCGCGGCCGTAAAAACGGCGGCAAACCGTCAGGCAAGGCCGGCAAATTCCCTCGCATAGGCGCGGGGATCAAAGGGGCGTATGTCGCCGTACCGTTCCCCCTCGCAGAGGTAGACGACAGGAAGGCCGAGTTCCGCGTTCAGGGAAAAGACCGAACCGCCCTTTGCGCCCGAATCGTATTTGGTAAGAATACAGCCTGAAAGGGAAACCGCCTCATGAAAGACTTCGGCCTGGGCAAGGGCGTTGCGTCCTGTGGTGGCGTCGAGAACGAGCCATTTGAGGAAGGCCGCGCCTTCCGCCCGCGATTCCACGACGCGGTCTATTTTGCGCAGTTCCTCAACCAGCGCCGATCTGGTATGCATGCGGCCGGCGGTATCGGCAATGACAAGATCGCCGCCGCCCGACCTGGCGGCTTCCACCGCGTCGTACACAACCGCCGCGGGGTCCCCGCCGTGCTGATGGGCGACTACCCGGACGCCCAGCCGTTCGCCGTGTATCTTGAGCTGATCTATGGCGGCGGCGCGGAAGGTGTCCGCCGCGGCAAGAACGGGCCGGCGCTTTTCGGCGTCACGGTAACGGGAGGCAAGTTTGGCGGCGGTGGTGGTCTTCCCCACGCCGTTTACCCCCAAAAGGATGATCACGGCAAGGCCGGGAGGAAGGGGGCCCTGGGGAGGCGGGCGAAGCTCCGATTCCAGAAGCGAAGCGAGTTTTTCCCGGAGCTTTTCAGGATCGGCAATGTTTTCCTTTGCGCACTGCTCCCGGAGGATCTGTGAAATCCTGTACGCCCCGGCCGCCCCGAAATCGCCTTCGACCAGAAGATCCGAAAGATCCTCAAACAGTTCGTCCGAGATCAGGGACTTACCCGTAAAAAAGCGCTTCAATTTATCGGTAAAGATCCCCACATCTGCCTCCGTGTTTATTTTACAATACGGACCGTGTTTTTGTCGGCGGCCTGTATATAACGCCACAGGCTGTACATGACGTCCGTAAGGGCGGCTCCCGCCAGCGCCCAGGCGCCCCAGCGCAGGCTGCGGTAACTGACCGCCCTTGAGTACAGCAGATTGGGGGCGGCGCCCGAAGAGCTTATCGTATTCCAGCCTTCCGACTGCACCTCGGCAAGTCCCGTTACCAAAAAGGCCGCAGGAAGGGCTATCCACAGACGGCCCCAGGCGCCGTAGTATCTCCGCCGCGCCTCTTCAACATCGTGCTGCCCTGGCCGGGGAGGCATGGCGGTGGCGAGCAAAATTTCCTTTTCTTCGTAAACCGAATCCATATAACCGGAATTCAAAAAAACAACGGAGCCGGTTTCCCCCCCGGAAGTTTCAACCGAAAAATACTCAATGTCCCCTGAGTCAACGCCGAAGGAAAGGGGCGCCTCCCCTTCGTAGAAAGCGCCGCGGTACACGATGACGCCGGCCTTTCCGGGAACGGACAGGCGCACAAACGAAAGATCCAGCGGCATGAGCTTTACGCCTATGTCGGTCCGCATTCCCCCTTCAAGCTCCGTTTCCACCGTTTCGCTCCGGTAGTTTTCGGCGGACACTATCACCGTTATGTTTCCCGGCGCGTGCTCCCTTTCCGGCACGCTGCCCCGGCCGGCAAAGGAACTGTTGACGGCAATTTCCGCCTCGGGCGGCTCCGCGCGGACGGCAATGACGGCGGCCCTGCTTCCCGAAACCACGGAGGCAAGCCTGCCGGCGATTTCATCGGAGGCGCTGTTTATGTCTTCGGGGGAAAAGATGATGCTGTCCTCGTATATCCACCCGCCGCCTGAGACCGTGTAAAGACGCAGGGCAAGGTACACGCGGCCGTAGTATTCGCTTACGGAACCTGAAAGAAGCGCGTCAGCCTTCCCGTCCCTGCAGAAACGGTATTCCGTTCCCGGCGCGGGAGGCGGCGGAAATTTTCCGCTCAGGTTGTCGCCCGTAAGGACAAACACCGGCTCCGAGTCGACGGCGGGAACATTCCGCTCAATCTCCCTGAGTTCTTCCTTGAGCCTTTGTATTTCCTTGTCGGCGGCGGCAAGATCCCTCCGGTATTTCCACCGGGGTTCCCCCTGGTAGAGAAGCGCGCCGCGCTCTTCCAGTTTGGCCGCCAGCGCGGCCGCCGCGGCGCTTCTTTCCCGGTTGTGGGCATAACCGGCGTACCAGCCGTGTTCGGCGTCGCCCCGGATGCGGCGTTCCACCCTTTGCAGGGAAGCGGCAAAATCCCGCATGATAACGTCGCCGATAATATGCCGTGAAGGGGGAAGGGCCGAAACGTCAAAGGCGCTTATGCAGAGCGTCCATTCCCTGTCCAGGATCTCTTTTTCCTCGGGCCTGCTTCCCCCGAAAAGGAAAGCGGGCAGAAGCAGGAACACGAGCGCCGGGACGCGCATCCCCCTACCGTTCATGCCCCGTTTCCCAGGCAAAACGCAGGTACTGTTCAACAAACAGATCGATGTCCCCGTCCATTACCGCCTGTATGTTTCCCGTTTCGGTCTTGGTCCTGTAATCTTTTACCATTGTGTAGGGCTGAAACACATAGGAACGTATCTGGTTCCCCCAGGAAATATCCTTCTTTTCCTGGGCAAACTTCTCGTTCTCCTTTTCCTTTTCCTCCCGGTAATATTCGTAGAGCCGCGCCCTGAGCATGCTCATGGCAATGGCGCGGTTTTTGATCTGGCTCCGCTCGTTCTGGCAGGCCACCACGATCCCCGTGGGTATGTGGGTAAAGCGGACCGCGCTGTCGGTTTTGTTGACATGCTGCCCCCCCGCGCCGCCTGAACGGTAGGTGTCCACCCGGAGATCTTCGGGCCTTATATCCACATCTATGGAATCGTCGATAACCGGGAAAATGTAAACGGAAGCGAAAGACGTATGCCGCCTGGCGTTGGCGTCGAAGGGGGAGATGCGGACCAGCCGGTGCACGCCCGATTCGCCCTTGAGATAACCGTAGGCGTAGTCCCCTTCTATTTTACAGGTCGCCGATTTGACGCCCCCCTCGGCTTCCAGCCTGTCCACTTCTTCAACGGAAAAACCCCGCCGCTCCGCCCAGCGGAGGTACATGCGGTACAGCATCTGCGACCAGTCGCAGGCCTCCGTTCCGCCCGCGCCCGAATGTACCGTGAGGAAGCAGCCGTTCCGGTCAACTTCCCCGCCCATAAGCTCAAGCACATTCTGTTTTTCGTAACGGGCCGAAATATCCTTAAGGCCCCCGGACAGATTCCCGCCTTCCGATTCGTCGCCGGCTTCACAGGCAAGTTCATGCAGCGTTTCAAGATCGTCGATTTCTTTCCGCAGCTCCACCCAGGGCTCGTAACGGTTTTTGAGGGATTTGAGTTCCGCCATGGTTTTTTCCGCTGCGGAGGTATCGTTCCAGAAATCTTCCCTGCCTGTTTTTTCCTCGAGCCCCGCTATGCGTTCCGCGAAAGACGCGCCTTTTGCGGGCTTTTCAAAGACGCCTCCAGGCGTCGTAGATTTTACTCTTGAGTTCCTTGATGGGCGTCCCGTATTCACTTAACAGCATATTTTCCCCCGTATCCGCCTGTATTTACTTCCAGCAAACCGCCAAAGCGCAACAAACTGCTAGCGGCGGGACCCGGCCGGCCGCCGGCGCGGTGTCTGACGCGCGTTGCGGGATCTGCTCCCGTCCGGCTCCCCGGCTTCCCCGGTTCCCGCCCCCCTGGCAATCATGCGCCGCCATTTCTTGTCCCGAAGGCTCGTCAGGGCCAGCGTGCCTTCCATGGGAAACTGAAAAATACGCAGCCTGTCAAAGGCGTCGGTGGCGCGGTCCAGATCCCGCTTCAGCCGGTTCAGCGTTTCCGGGGATATAAAGGCGGATTCCCAGAGCCCCCGCTGAACCTTGTCAAAACCATACTGCCCCAGCAGATCCGCCAGTTCCTTGGCGCGCCCTTCCGATCCCGGATCCACGGCAATTGACACAAACATACCAGTCAAGTATAGGGGAAAAAAGGGGATATGTCTATTCGGCCGAAGGCGAAGCTGCGGGGCATCGGCGTTTGTTTTCATAATACCGGGAAATTACCAAGTTTCGGAAGAATTTTTAACCGCAAGGTCGAAGAAGTCGAAAAAGTTGAAAAAAAAGAGGAGAAAAAGGGAAGAAAAAAACCACGGACTTTCCGGACAGAACGGACTTTTGGTTTCAAGTGTATATTTTGTCCGTGTTGGTCCGTGTCGTCCGTGGTTTGTTTTGAATTCGGAATTACTACCCGCGGTCCTTTCTCTGTACACAAAACCCGTAGTATGTGATATACTGTATGGTATGAAAAAAGCGGCGCGGGCCGTATATGTGAAAAAAATCCCTGAATTTGTGTCTCGCTTTGTTGCGGTTGGCACGGTTTTTGCTCTCTCTCTCTCTCTCTCTCTCTCTCTCTCTCTCTCTCTCTCTAATACTCACCGCCATCTTCCGGACAAGCAGTTTACCGCAGGTAAACTGCAACGCAAAAGCCTATGGCTTTTGCGCACTCCCCGCTATTTTCCTCAAAAAAAATTTGCCCCGAAGATCCTTTGGGGCGGCCTCAAGGAGTAACGTATGAAACGCATGTCAGTGTTTTTTGCGGCGTCCGCCCTTGTGTTCGCCGCCTGTAAAGCTCCCGGTTCCATATCCATACCTGTTACCATTACCTTTAGCGGCAACGGGCATACCGGCGGCATGGTGGTTCCCTCGGCGCTAGTGGGCCCTGCCGGCCTGCCCATGCCCGTTCAGGGAAGCCTGGTAAAGACGGGATGTACGTTCCGGGGCTGGAATACCCAGGCAAACGGGTCCAGCTTATGTTATACAAACAAACGGCCGCTTTGTCTACTAAACAGAACTCCTAAATTTCCGTTTTTTTATCAATTTTTCTCATTCGGCGGAAAAAATGTCCCGTCCCAGGCTCAAAGGAGGAAGGCATGAAAAAAA
>JAISEB010000101.1 GCA_031264395.1 Treponema sp.
ACGTTTCTGTCCGCGGAGCCGCAAACGCGGTTTGCGCGCCGGCTTTAATCAAGCTGAATCGCAAGGCCCACGGGGTATTCGGTATCGATGCGGCCCTCTACCTGTACGGAGAGGGCTTCCTGGTCCCTGCTGAAACGCAGGGGGTTGTCGTACCCCAGAAGGCGGACGGAGAGGATGTCAAAGTCGCCGTTTCCGGTTTTTCCGGACCAGCGTCCCAGCGACGGAATGCGGATACTGCCGTCCGGGGGGAATTTCATCACAAAGGCATAAAGGATGTCACGCTTCACGGTAAAGCGGAAATCACGGGAGGTGAAGGGGCTGCGGTCCGTATCGGTAAAGGCCCCTTCTCTTACCCGGGTGGGGCCTTCGCCTGACCTGCGCCAGTATGTGCTGCCGTAGATCCCTTCGCCGTTTTTTGTGAGCCACCGGCCAATGGCCAAGAGGCGTTCCCTGTCCTCTTCCGTGATCGTGCCGTCCGCGCGGGGGCCCACATTAAGAAGCAGCGCGCCGTTCTTGCTGACAATATCCACGAGGTCGCATACAAGATCTTCCGGCTTTTTAAATTCGTTGTTTTCCGTATAGCCCCAGGAATTTTTCGCGACGGCCGTGTCGGTCTGCCAGAACCGGGGAGAGATTTCCGCGAGCTGTCCCCTTTCTATGTCTAAAACCGCCGAGCCGTAAACAAAGGCGTTGTATTTGTAGTTGATGGCCACTTCGGCGCCCCAGTGCGCCGCGCGGTTATAATAATAGGCGGCGAATTTTTTAAGCCAGGGTTTCCATCCGGTGTTGTGTATCCACCAGTCGAACCACACAATCCCCGGCCTGTATTTGTCCGCCAGTTCACAGGCCCGCGCGAGCCAATCCTCGCAGTGTCCGGGATTCGGGGGAACGGAATACACGTCGTGGCTGACCTCCTCCCCGCCGTCCTGCTGCCGTGAGTAGAATTCCTCGTTGGCAGGATCGTTTATATCGCTGTCGAATTCGCGGCCCCTGTTGAAGAACCAGCAGTGTTCCGCCCGGTGGTTCGACACGCAGAAAACGAGCCCTTCCTCTTCGGCGCACGTTTTAAGTTCGCCCAGCACGTCCCGCTTCGGCCCCATCACGGCGGCGTTCCACCGGGACAGATCGCTTGCGTACATCTGGAACCCGTCGTGGTGTTCCGCCACGGGCATAATGTAGCGGGCCCCGGCTTCCCTGAAAAGCCGCGCCCACTGGCGGGGATCAAATTTTTCCCCCTTGAAGAGGGGAATAAAATCCTTGTACCCGAACTGTTTGTGGCCGCCGTAGACCGCGAGGTGATGTTCAAATTCAGGCGTGCCTTTTTTGTACATGTTCCGGGGGTACCATTCGTTCCCGAACGCCGGCACCGAATATACGCCCCAGTGAATAAAAATGCCGAACTTCGCGTCCTGGTACCAGCGGGGAGGCGTGTACCCGGAAAGGGATTCCCATGTGTCCGTATAGGGGCCTTCGCCGATTACCTTTTCGGCCTGTTTCAGGATCTCCTGCTTCGTCACGATTCCTCCTTCCTGCAGCCGGGGCCCGGAGTTTCCGGGTCCCAATCCGGGACAAACGATTATTTATGTTTTTCAGAGCTTATGTCAAGATTCCGCGCCGCCCTAGTAAAAAGCGCCGCGATGCGGCATACTTAATGGCGGAAGGAAGCATGAACAGACTTCAGAAGAGTATAGATTCCCTTGTGGAATCGTACGGCGAATACGGGCTCGTCAATCACAGCGGGGCCAATCTTCCCAGCAGGCGGAGCATCGAAGACATACTCCGCGGGCTTGAGGAGCTTATTTTCCCCGGTTTCAGGGACAACGAAATTCCCGATCACGACAATCTGGGACTTATTACCGCGGAAAAAGTCAACCACGCCGCCCGCGGGCTGATACGGGAAACGGAAAAGAGCATTGCCTTTTCGGACAGAAACGGCGGTTTTAAATGCGGCCGCGGCGGCTGCCATGCCGCGGCTGAACTTATTGTTGGAAATTTTTTTTCCGATCTCCCCGGCATGCGCAGGCTCATCGTCCTTGACATGAAGGCCGCCTTCAGCGGCGATCCGGCGGCGAAAAACACCGAGGAAGTAATAGTGTCCTACCCCGGTTTTGAGGCCATTACCGTACACCGCATGGCGCATTTTTTCTGGAAAGCCCAGGTGCCCCTGATCCCCCGCATGATGAGCGAACTTGTCCACGGCCGCACCGGCATAGACATACATCCGGGCGCCGAAATCGGGGAATCTTTTTTTATTGATCACGGAACGGGCGTGGTGATTGGTGAAACTACCGTAATAGGAAAAAACGTCAAGCTCTACCAGGGGGTCACGCTGGGGGCGCTTTCGGTAAACAAGGAAGAGGGCAACAGGAAGCGTCATCCTACCATAGAGGATGATGTAACCATTTACGCCAACGCCACCATTCTGGGCGGGGAGACAGTCGTAGGCCGGGGAAGCACTATCGGGGGCAGTGTCTGGCTGACCGAATCCGTTTCCCCGGAATCTCTTGTGTACCTCAAGAAAGGCGAGATCCTCATTAAAAAGAAAGGGTAGCGGCGGGCCTTAAATTTTTCGCAGGATATGAATTGCCGCCTTTCTTCCCGAAAGGAGGATGGGGATCTTCCCTTCAATTTCAAACAGTCCCTCTCCGCCGGGCAGCTCTTCAAACATTTCCCGTGAAGCAAGTATCACCGCCCTGCCGCCGCTTTTCAGCGCTTTCGCAAAGGAGCGGAACATGGAACGGTACAGTTCGTCAAGCGGCTGTTCCGTTTTTTTGTATATGCCCCAGGGCGGATCGGTGACTATTGCGTCCAGCGTGTTTTCTTCTACTGCCTCGTGAAGGCTCGCGGCGCCGGCCCTGCGTACGGACCACGATCCTTCGCGGATGCCGCGCAGCCTGTTTTTCGTAAAGGCCGCCGCCGCCCCGTCCGAGTCCGCCGCGTAAAAACGGGCGACGGGAAAACGCCGCAGCGCCTC
>JAISEB010000135.1 GCA_031264395.1 Treponema sp.
AGTTCATATCAATTTTAAAACTGAAATCTCCGCTTTGAAAAATATCATTTGCCATAACAAACTCCTTCTTGATTTGTCTTTTATCCCTTGATTGCTCCGGCGGTCATGCCCGCGATAATACTCTTCTGGGCAAAGAAATAAACCGCCACCACAGGAAGCGCTATAAGTATTACGTCAGCAAAAACCGGAGTTACCTGGCGGAAAACTCCTGATAGGAACCCGGATAAACCGTTTTTGTCTTTCCGCCTATGCAAAGCTCCGCCGTCGTATTTGGCGGAACGTTGTAGCTGTAGACGATGCCGCCTTTTTCCCGGCGCCAGGCCATCGTAACAAGCCCCCAAGGCGTTTCGAGGGAAGTTTCGGCAAAGGAGATATGCTCCGGAGTAAAGGGCTTCAACACAAAAACACGCCTGCCGTCTTTTCCGGCATATCCGTAACTGACGCCGCCCAAGGCGCGGTACAGCCATATATCAGGCGCCGCGAAGGCGGGGTGGTCGTGGGAATCCATCATCCTGCGGGTATGGTACTGCCAGCGTTCCCACACAGTGGTGGCGCCTTTGGAAAGCATGAAACCCCAGCCGGGAAAATCCTTTCGCCTGAAAACTTCGTCAACAATATCGTTCCTGCCGATCTTTTCCAGAAATTCGGTAACGTATTTTGTGCTCAAGACGCCGGTCGAAAGCTGGGTGCTTCCCCGGGATTCCTTCAAATCCCAGATAAACGCGTCAAGAACCGTTTCGTACAGTTCGGGCGGAGTAATACCCAAATCCATAGCCAGAGCGCTTCCGTACTGGGAGTTGCCGAACACATGTCCGTAGTTCCCCCCGGTCTCGCCTTCGTTGCAGGAAACTTCGTAGAATTTGTCGTGGAAGGCTTTTTTAAGTTTTTCCATAATGCCCAGGTAACGCTTCCTGTCGGCTTCCTGTTTCAAGAGAAGGGCGCTTTCGGCCATATACTTAAGTTCAAGGCACAGAAGCCCGTTAGTCACCAGAATATCCATCGTCCGGTCCGTGGCAAGCCAGTCCATGTACGCCCTGTCGTCCGGATAGAACGTGAACGGGGCCGTATCCTCAATAAGCCCGCTGCTTTTAATATGGGTTTCATAATGAGCCATCGCCCTCTTCTGCAGCGGGTACATTTTTTTCAGGATTGCGGCGTCGTCGTAGTAGCGGTACAGAAACATCGGTATTAGGAACAGCGAAATACACCAGGGGAAGTAGTTGCCCTTCATCCACCGGGGCGCCATGCCGTAATCAATGGAACCGTCTTCATTGACTATGTCGGCAATGTCGTCAAGCCATTTCCGGTAAAACCAATGCGTATACCAGTTGTACATTATCGCTTCGCTGGTGCAGGTTGCGTCTCCCATCCATCCCTGGCGTTCGTTTCTCTGACAGCAATCGGTGGGCACAGAGTGGAGGTTGTTGATAAGGGTCTGCCTCATCATGGCGTGGATACGGTTGAACTGATCGTCGGAGCAGACGAAGCTGCCCCAGTCTTCAAGTTCATGATGAATGACGCACAGCGTTATATCACCCGGAGCGGGCTTCGCGGGGAGGCCCGAAAATTCGGCGTAACGGAAACCATGGTAAGTAAACCGCGGAGTGTGCGTCTCGGCGCCCCCGCCTTTCAAGATATAACTGTCGTAGCAGTCATTCATCCGGAGGTTCCGCTGATCCGCATGGCCGTCGGGCAGCAGCAGCTCGGCGGGGCGCATGACAACTTCCGTTCCCGCCCTGCCCTTTACCCTGAGACGGATAACGCCGGTAACGTTAACGCCGTAGTCGGCGACATAAATACCCTTTTCGACTTCCCTGACGCTGACCGGTTTAATCTCGGACGTAATCTTCATCGGCGGCAGAACCATGGGAAAGAGAATCCCCGAGGGCTTTTTATATACCTTTACTTTTTTCGTTTTGCCTTTGTAACCCGCCGTATCCCAGCCGGGTTTTTCCAGCCTCCCGTCATACCGTTCCCCTCTCCATACGGAGGCCTTGAGCAGAGGCCCGCTCATCGAGTCCCAGTCTTCGCCGGTTTTTACCTCGATAACCTTGCCGCTGCCCGTAGTGATCCTGATGCAGCAAATCACAAAAGGCTCCGGCACCCTGAAGAGACTGTCCGCCTGAACGCCCTCGTCAAGGATTATTCCCGCCGCGTTTCCGCCGTCTTTGACAAGGGAGGTAATGTCATAACATTGATATTCGATCCGCTTTTCAAAATCCGTAAAGGTAGGCATGAGCTCCCAATCGCCGGCCCGCTTCCCGTTTATGGAAAGCTCGTAGACGCCGGCGGCGGTAATATAGGCCAGCGCCCGTTTAACGCCGCCCTCCACCGTAAAGTCCCTGCGCAAATACCTGTCCCCGCCTATCCACTTGCACCTGCCCAAGCGCTCGGGACTGATCCCGCTTTCCAGCGTGATATGCCCGCTTCCGGCCGCGCCGGCGCCGGCTTTTCCCGCGCCGCGTTTTTCGCCCCAGACGGAAACTTCCCCGTCATAGATCCCGAATTCCTCCAGTTTAGGCCCCCCGTAGGGGATCATGTACTGGGCGGGGGAATTGACCTTCCCGCTGTCCCAGACAGGCGACCCTTCCTTCAAGATCCGTATCCGGTAGGCGGCCTGCATGAATTTCGCGGGACAGTTCCGGTATTTCCAGGAAAAAAACGGGCCTTCGGACGTATCCAGTATCAAGGGATACTCCTGGCCGTTACACAAAATCTCAAGACCAAACATAGTATCCTCCTGATGATTCCTTGTGAGTGACTGCGCTTCTTTTCATTTTTTCATTAACGCCATCAGCTTTGAAACCTGATCTCCCTGTGAAAGCGCCTCCTCATAAAAGTGCCTGAACAGCCTGTCAGGGTTATAAGGGGCCATACCGGCGATGAACTCGTCCCTCAGACGGTTGAATTCGGCGTCGGCGGCGGCTGTCAGCACTTTCGCGAAGTTCTTGCCCACATACGCATTAAGAGCGTTGAGATCATTCTGCATATCATCCGGCAATTCCCCAAAACTGAGCATGCCGACTATACCCTTTGAAACAGGGGTGGCAGCGCGGTAAACGTTTACGAGGCTGTCCTGTCCGTATAATTTGAGGAAATCCTTTACCGTATCGTTCATTTTGGCGTCAACCGCTTCCGGCGAGAACTGATAAAGATCCAGCGGCATGTCTATTGCCGGGTCCACCGTTCCCTGTCCGTAACCGCAGAGATGATGATAGATCTGGGTTCCGGTTTTAAGCTGGTAAGAATTATCGCTTCTGTCGGAAGCAAGATAATCGGGTTTGGGAACCGGTCTTCCATCAACCCAGTCCCAGGTAATGCCCTCGGCGCCGTTATACGCCATACGGGAAAATTCAAAGGACGAAACATAATCCAGAAGGGCTACGCAGCGTTCTTTGTATTTTGATTCTGTATTAACGCCGTAATACCGTTCCCCTCGGTACATATTTCCAAAACGATACTCGGACTTGTGATTCAGCGAAGGGACGGAAATATACATATGCGTATTTCCGGGATTCTTCATAAACTGGGCATTGGCGGTTCCGGCCATCCAGCCCGGCAGAACAAACATATACCGCGCGTCGCTGACCTTTGACTGGTACATGTCAGAGGTTTGGGTAAACGAGTCAGGATCGAGAAGTCCCCGCTGATACCCCCTGTTGTACAAACGCATTATTCTCCAATAGTTGCTTGACGTATCGGTAAGCTGGTTTACGTTAATGGGCTCAATAGTGTCGGTATCGACGGTTAACATAAACCCGGTTGACTCGACGGCTTCGTTGCCGTCAGGCCAGGTAAGCCCGAATTTGACCATCCATTCGCCCCAGGGAGCGGGCTGCCCGAACCAGCCGCCAAGCCCGTAGGTTTTCTGGCCCGAAAGGCTCCTTGGTTCCGCATTGACCATTTTTTCAAGCACGTCAAGGAAATCGTCATAACTGTCAAGTTTGGGATGCCCTGCTTTCATGTACGCATCCCAGAGCAGGAAGTAACTGATGGAAGGCATGGTGCCGTCGTCATATGCGCCTTTGGTCATTCCCCAGATATACATCTTTCCGTCGGGACTGAAAGCGGGTCCCCGGTACGCCTCAAACATCACCGGCTGATACGGATCTTCCATCGAGTAAGGAATATTCTCTTTGGTAAGATACGGATCAAGGGCCATAATCGATTTCGATGCCAGGAGCGCCGAAAGTATTTTCATATAATCAGGCGGCAGATAGATAATGTCGGGGAGATCTCCCGCCGCCATCATGGTGGAGAACTGGGCAACATAATCGGTTTCCGTAGTTCCAGTCAGTTCAAGCTCGATATTAAGTTTGGATTCCAGATGCCTGGAAACCGGATCGGTCCGCCTTCCGTCAAGCTCCGGGGAATTGACAAAAGCTATAACCGACAGTTTCACTTTTTCCTTGAATCTCTGTGTCTCCGCCGCGGTTTCTCCGGAACCGGCTTTTTTGCATCCCGGAATAATGAACGCCGACATGAGCCCGATAATCAACATGAAACAGTTTCGTGTTACTTTCATAGCAACCTCCCGGATAAAATACGGAATTCATTTTACTTCAGGGAACGCCCTTTTTCACGGGCGTTCCCGTTACCGGCCCGTTGGGACCCTTGCTAGTTTATCAGGCCGCGTATTTTCTGTGCGAGCGGCTGCTGATCCATACACTGCTGATAGAAATAATCATACAGCGCGTCGGGATTGAACGCGTACATGCCGGCGATAAATTCGTCCCGCAACTGGGCAAACTCGGCGTCGCTTCTGGCGGTGACCACTTTCGCGTAGTTCTTGCCCACATAGGCGTTGAGCGCGTTAAGGTCGTTGTTCATGTCGTCCGGAAGCTCGGCGAAGCTCAACATTCCGATTATGCCGTTGGTGTTGGGCGTTTCGGCTTTGTATACGTCCACAAGTCTTTCTTTCCCGTAATGGGCAAGAAAATCCTTAAACGTGCCGTTCATTTTCCTCTCGTATGCCTTATCCGAATACTGGTAGAGGTTCAACGGGAATCCGTTAGGATCGGTCGAGCCCGAATCGTATCCGCAGAACAGATTGTAAATCTGCGCGCCGGTCTTGAGCCGCCATGCGTTGTCGGCAAGATCTGCATCGAAGTATTCGTCCTTGGGCACCGGTTCTCCGTTTACCCAATCCCAGTTGAAGCCCGGCATGCCGTTGACGGTGATCCGGGAGAATTCCCAGGTGGAAAGGTAGTCCAAAAGGGCAACGATGCGTTCATGCTTGCCCTTCGACTTGACGTTGATGCCGCTCATCCTTTCGCCGCGGTAAAAGTTGAGGAACCGCGCCTCGGACCTTTTGTTGACCGCCGGTATGGAGATGTAGGCCTTGTCTATGCCCTTCATCCGGAAGTCCGCGTTGGCCGCTCCCGCCATCCAGCCGGGCTCGTTGAACATGTACCTTCCGTCCTTGAGTTTTTCCTGGTACATGTCCGACGTCTGGGTCCACGAGTCGGGATCAAGAAGACCGCGCTGATGGGCCTTGTTGAAAAACCGCATCATCTTCCAGAAATAGCTGCCGGGATCGGTAAGGTTCTTTACGGGAATGGGTTTAATGGTATCCGTGTCGACGGAAATGACAAAGAACGCGGATTCGATCGCCTCGTTCCCGTCGGGCCAGGTACTGCCAAATTTGATTACCCATTCGCCCCAGGGAGCAGCCTGTCCGAACCAGCCGCCCATGCCGTAGGTCTTTTGCCCGGAAACGCTTGTGGGCTCCGCTTTTACCATCTTGTCCAGAGCGTCGATAAACTTGTCTCCCATGTCGTCCAGCTCGGGATATCCGGCATTCTTGTAAGCGTTCCACAGGAGGGCGTTGGTGATCGAAGGCATGGAGCCGTCGCTCTTGTCGCCCCTGTCAAAGCCCCAGAGGTAAGCCTTGCCGTCGGGGCTGAAACTGGGCCCGCGGTATGCTTCGAACATCGCCGCCGAATTGGGATCGGCCATGAGATTCGGCATGTACTGCTCGTTTATAAAAGGTTCAAGATCCAGCAGCGATTCGGACGCCATCAGGGACGCAAGCATCCTCGTGTAGTCCGCCGGCAGATAGATAACATCCGGCAGATCCCCGGCGGCCAGCATCGCGGCAAACTGGGCTACATAATCCTGCTCGGTGGTTCCGGTAAGGTACAGATCGATGTTGAATTTTTCTTCCAGCATCTTCGACACGGGATCGGTGCGCCTTCCGTCAGGTTCCGGCGAGTTCACATACTGAATTATATCAAGCCGGATACGCTCGCCCCCTGCGGCTTCCTTTTTACATCCCGCAGCGCTCAAGAATACCAGCGCCGTCAAAAACAGCGCGACATACCTTGTGATTTTTTTCATTCTTTCCTCCTCCTTGCGTGTAGAGAGTTGTTTATAGCCATGCTCAGCCTTTTACGGCGCCAAGCATTATGCCCCTGGTAAAATACTTCTGCATAAACGGATAAACGCAGATAATCGGAACTACCGTTACAAAAGTCATCGCCATCCGCAGCGTGGCGGGGGTAATAGTCATGGCCGCGCCCGCGGTAGCCCCGGCTCCCCTGACGGCGGCGGCCATGTTCGTCTGGAGGTTCTTGTAAAGAAGGTATTGAAGACAGTGCAGATTGCTTCCCTTTGCCCCAAGCATGAAGAACAGATCGTCGGACCACGAGTTCCACTGAAACACCGCCGCAAAGATGATGATACAGGCCAGAATCGGCTTTGCCAGGGGGACAATGATTCTGAAATAAATTCTTAAAATTCCCGCGCCGTCTATTTCAGCGGATTCCCAGACAGACGCGGGCATAGACTCAATGTAGGTCTTTATCAGGATGATGTAATACGCGGAGACGGCGTAAGGCAGAATATACACCAGAAAGTTGTTGCGCAGCCCTACCGCCGCTATCAAAAGGTAATAGGAAATAAACCCGGCGTTGATATACATGGTGACGATGAAAAACCGGTAAAAAAATCTTTTGGCGATCATGTACCTGCGGGTAAGAATGTAGGCGCAGAAACTGGAGCACAACGTAGCGAACAGGGAGCCGATTACAGTCCTGCCGATGGAAATAAAAACGCTCGAGAACAGGCCCGGAATCATCTTGAGGTTTTTATAGGCGTCAAGCGAGAAATCTTTGGGAAGAAAGAAAACGCCGTTCGTCACCGCCTGAGGCGACGAAAAAGAATTGACAAATATAAACCAGAATGGATACACGCAGGAAAACGCGAAAAGCCCGAGAATCAAAACATTTATCCCGGACAGGAGATACTGAACAGGGTTAAAAGCTATGGATCTGGCGTTTTTCATGATTGCTCCCGTTTAAAAAATCGATTCCGAGCGGATTATCTTTGAAGCCGTATTGGCCACGCTCAGGAGAACTATGCTCACGACTGTTTTGAAAATACCCAGTGCGATGGCAAAAGAGTATTCGACGTTCTGGATGCCCATGCGGTATACATACGTATCGATAACTTCCAGAGCGTCCCAGGTAAGGCCGTTCCCGAAAAGCCAGAACTGTTCAAACCCGTTGGAAAGCATGTTTGAAACCGCCAGCAAAAGCAGAACGCAATACGTGGGCATGATGCCCGGGACTGTTACATGGAGGATCTTCTGGAAATTGCTGGCGCCGTCAACGTCCGCCGCCTGATACAGTTCCTGATCGATACCGGACATGGCGGCAAGATAGATGATGGCGCTGTAACCCATGGTCTTCCACAACACGATACAGGCCTGCACAACCCACGCGATCTTGACGTTGGTCAGAATACTGATTGGTTCGGCAATAATATGGAGCTTCATGAGCAGCTTGTTGACGCCGCTTTCCTGGGAAGCCACCAGGTAAAACACAACCGAATACACCAGCACCCAGGAGATAAAATGGGGTATAGAGGAAAAAGTCTGCACGATTCTGGAATACCGCTTTATCTTCACCTGGGACGCCATGATTGCGAAGATCACCGGCACGACGGAAAAACCTATATTGATAAGCGAGATAGCCAGTGTATTCCGCAATACCGGCCAGAAATCGCCCACACCGGTAAAAATCCTGACAAAATATTTCAGCCCCACAAACGTTGATCTGCCGATGGGCACTCCGGGCTTGTAATTGATAAACGCGTATATCCAGCCGAAGATGGGCACATAGTTAAAAATAACCACCATCGCCAGAAACGGAGATAAATACAAAAGAAGTATTAATCCGCTTTTTGTCCGCTTGCTGATTTCCATTTGATTTCCCTTTTCACGGCGCGGCAAAAGGATTGCGCTCATTTACCGGCTGATTCGTTCCGGGCCTGTCTATACGTTCGCCCAGAACAACCTTGAGCACCCGGCAATCGTACATGGAAATTCTGCTTTCAGGCTCCGCCTCGCTGGCAAGCTGGTATCTGGGCATCCATTTGCCGCCTTCAAAAACACCGGCTTCCACAACCGCCACCGAAAGCCGCTCTCCGCCTTCCCTGCTGAAAGAAACATGAACGCCGCCCGCAATGAGTATAAATTCGGTTTTGCCCTGACGTACAACTATGCCTCTGGACGCGTTTTTGGGGTGGTCGTACACAACTTCCACGTCGATGTCATCAAATGACAATTTGATTCCCACGTCTCCGTCTTCCTGTACAAAGAACCCCAGATTTTTCGTATTCTGCGCCATTGCGATTGGATATAAAGCGTCGCCTATCATTTTGAAAGATTTATGCAAATCATAAGCCGTTTCACTCCAGCGGCCGTCGGCCGTCGTAACCATGGGCACGGTCATGAATCCGGGACAAACACGGTTAATGGCCCAGGGTTCGTAACCGATGGCGTTAAATTCCCCAACGGCGTAAAAAATATTTTTTTCGGTTCTGGTATTAAGGCCGCTGTTTGTCTCGGGAATGTACAGGGGGTTATCCGGCCGGGAATATGTCTTGCACAAATAGTGAAAATCCCTGTAGCCGGAAAGATAAATATCGGGAGAAATGAAATCAATATGTTTTAATGTTTTTTTATAGAGATCCAGCATGGCCGGAACAGGGCCTCCGACGGGATACGAGAAACCGGCTTTGTCATTTTGATGCGGGGAACTGAGCCAGCAGTTCATATACACGGGAAGCGGGTATATCTCTTTTACGGTTCCGGCAAGACTGTCGCAATATTCGGCTATGCTTTCGGCGGTGTACGCTTCCGCGGCCCTGACGCCGCAACGCCCTTCCCAGTTTCCCTTCGCGTATTCGGCGTTACACACATCACAATGACAGCGGTCCGATCCAAAAAAACCGACTTCATTTTCCATTTGAAACATGATTACCGTATGTTCGCTTGCGTCTTTTTCTTTTATATGCTTCATTACTTCAACAAGCGCCGATTCATCACGGCGGTGAGTTTCCGCCGCGTTGGGACAGCAGTAATTTGTAAGCAATTTGTTGTTTTTGTCTCTGACTTTTTTAAAACGCTCATGATCCGAGCGGACATAATCCGGCGCGTAGGTCATACACGCGTTTTTGTAACTGCCAAACCATATCAATACAAGTTTCAGGTTGTATTTTCTTGCCGTTTCCAGATGATGATCGAGCATGTCAAAATGATATTCTCCTTCGGCAGGTTCAATTTGACGCCAGTATAGAAGCAGCGAAGCGGTGTT
>JAISEB010000175.1 GCA_031264395.1 Treponema sp.
AACGGCAGTTACCGGGACCCCGATGCGATTGTACTGGAAGGCATTGACAGACTGGGCAAATTCTTCCGGGAAATAGGGCTTCCGTCCACGCTCGGGGAACTCGGCATAGACGAAAGCAAGCTCGAAGTCATGGCCAGAAAAGCAACCAAAGACGCCTTTGGCAGCGAAAACCCCCTGGGAGGGCTTAAAAAGCTTTACTGGAAAGACGTGCTTGAAATATACAAGCTCGCAAAATAATCCGTAGAACGCCGGCAAAGCCAATTGCCGGCGTATTATGGAAACAAATCTCCGCAGCCGGTTTTCCGGAGTTTTTTGCATGTGTTCCCATTTTGTGCCGGGCAGTACGTACAGTAAGGTTTATATTTTTTATATCATTTTTTCTTGACAAACAGGAAAATCATACTTACACTTATTCTTATATCGAATGTAACCGGTTGCAGTTGATATTTGCTTACATAGAGGGGTTACTAAACATGTCCACTATCAAGGAGAGTTATATGAAAGAAATCACAATGAAAAAATTGGCGGGTGTGGTTGCGGTTTTGTTCTTTTTTACAATTTCCGTAAATCTTTTCGCAAAAGGCGGAGGACAGCAGGCTTCTTCCCCGGGGGGAATATCCGGAACATTGACCTTTTGGCATCAGTACAATGACGCGGATCCTTCCAATCTGGGAGCCACGTGGATGCGGGAAAATGTACGGCTTTTCCGGGAACGGTATCCTGACGTAAGACTGGAGATTACAAACATATCCGGTTCTTCCAACGAGTACCTTACTAAAATTACTACGGAAATCGCCGCCGGCAGAACCCCGGATGTATTTGAAACCTACCTGACCGGCCGTCTGGAACCATATGTCACCGCCGGACGGGTCGCTCCCCTTAACAGTCTTGTTGAATCCAACCCGGATTTAAAAAGAACTATCAGTCCAAAAGCTCTTGCTTTGGCAACATTCGGAAACAATTACTATGCCATTCCTACAGTAAAAAGCGCCGAACTGATTTATTATAACAAAAAAATTTTTACAGACAACGGTCTGCAGGTTCCCAAGTCGTATGATGAATTTATGCGGAACTGTTCCGTACTCAAGGCAAAAGGGATTACCCCGGTGGTATGCGGGAATCTGGACATATGGCCTGGCGCCATGCCTTATATGATGCTTTTTAACAGGATGAACGGGAATGCCCTCTATGAAGAGGTTGTAGTGGGGCATAAGGCCAAGTTTGACGATCCTGCCTTTGCGGAAACGGGAAAAAAACTTCAGGAGATGTTCAATGCAGGCGTATTCAATGCCAGCATCAATTCAATGAAATACGACGAAGCCCAGGTTGAATTTACTTCCGGCCGGGCCGCCATGACCTTTGACGGCGCCTGGAATATTGGACTTTATTACAATCGTCTGGGAGACGATCTTGGTATTTTCAATTTCCCTATGGTGCCGGGCGGAAAAGGGACTGCCAATGATTGGCTTGTGAATTATGATACTGCTTTTGCCATTTCTTCGAATTCCAGAAACCGGCCGGCGGCTGAAGCATTGATGTCTCTGATATTTTCGCCTGAACGAATGGCCGCCTTCACCGAAATGGGCATGATGGCCGCAAGCGTGAATTTACCGGTGGACACAAGCAAGATTCGTCCCATTATGCTGGAATTGAGCAATGGCATCGACAACGCTAATTATGGAAACATACCCTGGGATAATCCCTTGGGATCAGGCATGGGGAACGAATTCAATCTGGCGGTCCAGCGTTGTTATGCCGGCGAAGACCCCGTAAGGGTATTTCAAAATCTGAATAATATTGTCAAAGTTGAGTGGCAGTAGAACAGGGATTGTTCAAAAACTTTTCCGTTATTGAACAACTTCCGTTACAAAACGCGATTTTTCAGGCTAAAGCCAGGCTTTAGCCTGAAAAATTTATCATAAAACAAGGCAGCTTCTTATGGAAAAAATGCTCAGGGATAAACTGGTCATTGCGCTGTTTATTCTGCCGGCGTTGCTTCTTTTTGTTGTTTTTATCCCTGTTCCTCTCATTAGTTCCCTGGGCTTGTCCTTTTTCAAGTGGAATCTCCTGTCCCCGGCTCGTTTTACCGGTTTAAATAATTTTATCCGCATTATCACGATAGATCCTGTGTTTATCCAATCTGTCGGCAACACTTTCCAATACTTGGGGTTTTCGATATTAATGCAGATCCCTCTGGCTTATTTCCTGGCTATTCTTTTGACTCGCCGCGATCCCGGAGAAAAAATATTCCGTAATTTCATCTTTATGCCTGTTACCTTTTCCGGTACTGCCGTAGCCCTGATGTTTTATTTCGTGTATCACCGGGATACGGGGCTGATAAATAACATCATTCGGTTTTTTAGCAATACGGATTTTTCCTTCGGCTGGCTTTCGGAAAATAATACCGCCATGTTAGCAGTCTGTATCGCTGTGGCATGGCAGTTTGTGGGCTATCACATGGTGATCTACATTACCGGAATTACAGGCATTTCGGAAGATATTATTGATGCGGCTAAAATTGACGGGGCCAGTTCGTTGCAGGTGGCATGGCATGTGATAACTCCCCTTATGAAGCCTGTATTAAACGTCAGCCTGGTACTGATAACCACCAGCTCTCTCAAAGCCTTTGATGCTATCTATGTAATGACCCAGGGAGGGCCCATGCATGCCACCGAAGTAATGGCTTCACATATGTATAACAGAGCTTTTATAAATCTTGATTACGGCTACGCCTGCGCCATTGGATTAATGTTGTTTGTTCTCTGCATTCTTTCCACAATTCTCTGGTCAAAAATATTCAGTACAAAGGATGACACGGGAAGCGTATCGTGAAAAAAAGATCTCTTGGGTTTATTCTTAAATACGTTCTCCTGTTCTTTTCAGCGGCATTGGTTATCTTTCCGTTATTCTTTGTATTTCTTTCATCCTTTAAAACCAATGAGGAAATTTTTTCCGGGGCTTTTTCTTTCCCCTCACGTATTCATTTTGAAAATTATTTAAATCCTTTTAATGAAACCTTCCATCTCCACACTTATTTCATTAATAGTTTTTTTTATGCTGTTTTTGTCTGTCTGTTAAGTGTCTTTGTGAATTCTATGGCTGCTTATGCCATAGGAAGGCTCAAGTGGAAACTCCGCAAAGCAGTGCTTGCCCTTTTTTTAAGCGGTCTTATGATACCTCTCCATGCAATCATTGTGCCTCTTTATATTGTTGTTTCACGGTTCAATTTGCCGAATCAATTGGCCCTGATGCTGCTTTTCGCCGCTTCCACTGTTCCCATTTCGGTATTTCTTATTGTGGGCTTTTTGGGTAATGTTCCCAGGGCGGTGGAAGAATCGGCAATTATTGACGGGTGTACTATTCCGTACATGTTTTTTACAATTGTAATGCCCATTATAAAACCTGTAATTGCTACGGTTACGATCTTTAATTTTATGGGCGTCTGGAATGACTTGATGCTTTCTTTGATATTCCTGAATGAAGAAAAATTCAAAACTCTTCAACTGGGAATCATGCGGTTTAAAAGTTCGTTCTATTCTGATTATGGCCTTATTCTTGCCGCCATTGTATTGAGTATAATACCAAGTATAGCGGTGTATTTGGTCATGTCTGACAAGCTTATAAATGGTATTGCTTCGGGTGCGGTAAAAGGATGACTCCGGGGAATCTACAGGCTTGACAATAAAGTTGTTCAATAATTTCAGTTAGTGAACAACTCCAGTTAAAGATAAGGAGAATGTATGGATAGTATCATTCATCAGTCACTGGACGGCGACTGGAAAGTCGCGATAATTCACGATGGCGATTTGGCCGCCCTTGCTTCTCCGGTCACCTGTAACGAGCTTGACGCAATGGCCGCCTCTTGTGTGGGAAGCAAGGTGCTGAATGGAAAAGTACCTGGTAATTTTGAACTGGAACTCCTTAAAACAGGATATATAAAAGATCCTTTTTATGGAAAAAACATGCTTGACATGTTTCAATATGAAGACTGCCATGTATTTTACGGCTGCAAATTTAATTATATTCCTGTTGAGGGAACTTCTCCCGAATTGATCTTTGCCGGGATTGATACATTAAGCGACATTTATCTTAATGGCGTAAAAATCGCATCGACCGACAATATGTACCTGATTCATCGTATACCGGCGGCGGCACTTAAACACGGGGAGAACGATCTCCTGGTTCACCTCAAGCCGGTCTGTATCGAATCAAGAAAAAACAAAGTTTCCGCCGGCCACTTCCATTTGCGTTACAATTACGAATGCCTTCGTCTGCGAAAGGCCCCTTCCATGTTCGGCTGGGATATAACCCCAAGGCTGGTGTCTGCAGGACTTTACCGGTCTGTGGGAATATACAACCGTCCAAAAGAAAGCTTTAGGCAGATATATCTGATGACCGCCGGCGTGGATCTGTATCGGAATACGGCGGAGGTTGAATTCTTTTTTGAAATTGATGTGGGCAATATCCCGATTCATGGTTATAGTATCCAGATATCGGGAAAATGCGGAAACGCCGAATTCTCCCATGCTGACAGGCTTTGGTTTACCAGCGGCAAGCTCAAATTCACTGTGGAAAATGCTAAATTCTGGTGGCCTAAGGGTTATGGGAAACCAAACCTTTATGACATAACTGTAAAACTTTTAAAAGATGATAAAACGGTGGAAACTTTTTCCACCAGATTCGGCATCAGGACTGTCAAGCTTATCCGTACCGGAACTACAGATGCGTTTTTTAATGGGGATTTCCATTTCGAGGTAAACAATAAAAGAATATTTATCCTGGGAACCAATTGGGTACCGGTAGATTCTTACCATTCACGCGACATTTCCCGAATTCCTGAAATCATGAAACTGCTGGATGATATAGGGTGCAACACTGTACGGTGCTGGGGAGGAAACATATATGAAGATCCTCTCTTCTTTAATACTTGTGACGAAATGGGAATTTTGGTATGGCAGGATTTTGCTATGGCTTGTGGCATTTATCCTATAGACGGCGAATTTATGAAAGTGTTGCGGGATGAAACAATAGAAGTTGTCCGTTCCCTGCGGCAACATCCTTGCATTGCTCTTTGGGCCGGAGACAATGAATGCGATCAGTTCATTCATGACGATCCTTACGGCCGCAATCCCAATTTCAACCGTCTTACCCGGGAGGTACTGCCGGATGTACTGGCAGTTGAAGATCCTACCCGCAGTTATATTCCCAGTTCACCATATTTTGATGAGGAAGGCGCCAAACTGCCACAGGCGTATCTGGCGGAAAACCATCTGTGGGGTCCCCGTGATTATTACAAGAGTAAATTCTACAAGGATTCCTTTTCCCATTTTGCCAGTGAAATCGGTTACCACGGCTGTGTCTCTGTTGAATCCATGAAGAAATTTCTTTCTCCGGACAAATTATGGCCCTGGCATGACAATGATGAATGGAACCTCCATGCGGCAAGCCCGGAACCGGAATTAAAAGGACCTTATGTGTACCGCATCGAACTCATGGCTAAACAAATTCGGGAGCTCTTCGGCCAAATTCCTGATAATTTGGATGATTTTGTCTTGGCAAGCCAGATCTCCCAGGCGGAAGCGAAAAAATTCTTTGTGGAGCTTTTTCGTACCAGCCAATGGAAACGAACCGGCTTAATATGGTGGAATCTGATCGATGGGTGGCCGCAATTCAGCGATGCGGTGGCAGACTATTATTATGTCAGGAAACTGGCTTACTTCTACCTAAAACAAAGCCAAGCCCCCTTTCTCCTGGCTTTTACCGAACCTTACGAGTGGTACATCAATCTGACTGCTGTAAACAATTCCCCGGGCCCTGTAGAATTTTCCTATAAAGTGACAGATTATGATACAAAAAAGGAAGTTCTCTTTGGCAAGGGACACTGCAATGAAGCAGAGTCTTTTCAGGTTGATCGTATGCGTTACAGCCAGGGAGAAAAGAAGATATATCTCATTGAATGGCAGGCGGAAAATTTGTCCGGGCAAAATCACTATTTGGCAGGCAACCCTCCATTTGAATTTGTACATTATGCGGCATTCGTAAGGGACATCTACGGCCAATGGATCAATGCGGCCCTGAGAAGCCAGTCATGATAGCGGACTTGTTTATTAGCTTGCAAGTCTTGCGATTTTTCAGCGCGGATCACCGCCGGATTTTCCTTCCAGCGCCCGGTACAGGCCGACAAAAAAATCACGGTTGTCGGCGGAGGTGTAATCCGTTTTGCATCCCATGCGGCTGAAGGTTTTCATGAATCTGAGGTAATATGCGGGATTGCCGGGCGGCGGCTCCCCGGCGGACCAGTCCCATGATGACTGCTGCAGATCAACGACATGGATACTGCAATCCGTGATTTTTTTGCCTTGAGCATGGGCGGTGTTGCGCGCCATGGAAAGGGCCTTTTCAAATATCATTGGGGACATTACCGCCGAACCGACCGAAAGATATATACCGCCTTCAAGACTTTCAACGTTTTTTACAAATTCCAGAAAATCACGCTCGGCGGTTCGTCCTACCGCCGCGCCTCTGTTAGCCCGGTGGGTATAGATAATGTCATGACCAAACATGGGATGCCCGGTAAAAGGCGTCTGTGACTTAAAGGCAATCGCCTGTACGCTGTACTGTGCATAGGGATGATCAATACTGAAAAATCCTGAAGGTATTTTCAAATCTTCAACAAGTTCATACAGATCCAGTGCCGCGCCATCCCCATGATTTCCGCCCGCCAATAAATCTTCCCGTTCGGGAATAACAAGCCCGTTGTGAATAATCATGGAACCCACCGATGCGCCGTATCCAAGCCCGCCGGCGCCGCCGGCCGCAAGGGCCAGGTTGATGTACAGGCCCGTCTCCTCCCATGTGCCGAAGCGGCCTTCCCGGACATTTTCCCTGACATCCTCACTGCTCTTTCCCTGAAACGCAAATTCCCAGTCGTGTATTATTCCTGCTCCATTGGTTGCAAGATGGCTAAACCACCCTCTAACCGCCATGCTGCCAAGCAGGCGTCCCAGCCCGTTCTTGATCGCGTGGGCCCCAAAGGCACATACTACCGGTCTGCCATTTTTCCGCGCCATGATTATCTCTTCCGCAATGATGCCGAGCCTGTCCTGCAGCATCCGGGGAATGGGACGGTCATAATTTTCAGAGGATATGCAGGTTTCGCTTATATCAACTTTGCTCTGTCTTTCAGAGAGCGGATAATAGGTCATCATTGAACGGTCAAAATATTTTCCTGTAGTTTTGTTCCCGATATTCATCAATTCCACCCGCACAAAGATGAAAGTTCACCGGCCCAGGAGAAATCGGGGATCAGGATATCCGCTCCGCCCAGGACAAGACGCTCCCTCTTCGCAACATTCCGCCCATACCGCCTGAGTTCATCGCTTGCTACACCGACTGCGAGGAAGCCGTTTTTTTTCGCCTCCCGCATTTCAACCGGACCATCGCCAAATACAACACAGAAAAAGGAAGTTTCCTGCCGGTCACGGACCGGGATTTCCGGTTTCTTCACCTCCTCGATAATACTTCTGACAACAAATTTTTTGGGATCATTATGAATGTTGCCAAGAGAACCCCTGATGCCGCCCGTAAAATAATCCGCATACCCCAACAGCGCCGCCTCGCGCCGCAGATCTTCTTCATCCGTTCCGCTTGCCAGAAAAAGTCTTGTCCCCTTTTCATAGAGATGCTTTACAAACTGTACGGCGCCTTTAACAGTTACATCCTCGGCCAAAAGGCGGCCTGCCTTTACTGCACTGATCCGGCTTTCAATAGAAGAGAGGAGAAGACGGTTGTAAACCGCCTTGTACCCTTCAGGTGAAAGAATTTTGTCCCGGCTTACATAGCCAAAGCGGATTGCCAGATCGCGTAACTGGTACATTTGTGCCAGAGTCTGAATGCCCGTTGTTTTTTCAATAAGCTCGTCGGCCGCCTCCCCTATTGCCCGCATCTCTTCGGCAGTCAAAGACGCGTCCCCGGCTATGCTTTTTATCATTACAGTCCGCATGACGGATTCCCATCCCTGCCGCAGCGTCGATATAGTACCGTCATGATCGAATATGGCTGTCCGGGGAAAGCCTTTCCTTTTTTCAGGCCGGACAATTACCTCTATTTCGGAATTCGGAATATACACGGCCAGCCTTTCGTCGGCGGCCAGATCCGGGTGATACCGGTAGTCGGGGTCCGCGGCAAGGGCAAGAACCTCTTCCCGGCCGGGATGGCCGGTCTCAAAAAGCTTGCAAAGGGAAACGCCCGCGCAGAATGTACCTGAGAGGACGGCGCTGTCCAGGGATTTTCCCGAAGCGTAAACGCTGGCAAGACCCGCAAGGAACGCGTCGCCCGCACCGACAGGATCCGTTTCACAGGTAAAATGAAGGCCGTTAATTTCCCTGATGCCCTTTTCATCGTGGATCATGGCGCCGTTTTCCCCAAGCGTTAAAACTACGGGAAACCCCCAGCGCCGGTACAGCCAGGAAATGATAAAGCGGCCGTCGGGTTCCCCGGTTCCATCAGAACCCGTGTTGTTTTCTTTAAAGATTTTCCGGCCTTCGTTTATGTTAAGTTTGTGTATAGTGTTTTTGTAAACATCATTGAATTTCCGGCAATCGGCGAACCATACCGGTCCGTCCCTGCATGTATCAATCAGTCTGTTTAGTTTCTTCCGGAAATACTCCGAATGGAACCCTGAAGGCGTCTGCTCATTAATGATAACGCATTGGTAATTAAAAAGGCGTGATTCCAGAAGGCCGACAAGCCTGTCTATAATATCTTCATGCGGACGGTTTAGGTTTCCCATGTCAAGCCGGGGCCATTCTCTGTTTTTGTTGTAGATTTTATGATACACATGGGTTTGCCAGTCCGAATCCTGAATCAGTACGCCTTCAGATCCAACCTTCTCAAGGGCGAGCAATTCCAGGACGCTTTTGCCGTACATGCTGCCGTCTATTATTCCGTACAGGTCTACTTTTCCCGCTCCAAGGCATTTACAGTTTACGGCAACATTACCTGCTCCGCCGAGTTCCTGTTTGTATGAAAGGATGGAAAAAGACTGTAACCCGGTTTCAACAGAGACTTCGGCTTTTTCCTTTTCCGTAAAAAAGTACATGTCAAGGCAGATATCGCCTATAACCGCGATGGAAAGAGAGTTTTCTTCAGGCAGAATATTACCCATGACAGATCCCTCAAAATATGTAACCGGTTGCATTTTATGATACGTTATGACGAATATTTTGTCAACTTTATCATTGACAAGCACACGTAGCTATTGCATACTCTTTTTATATTTGACTTATGAAATCCGGGAAAAAGAGAAGGCTCACTATTGCCGATATTGCCAGCCGGGCGGGAGTGTCCAAAGCTACCGTGTCCAGAGTTATTTCCAATCCGGCGCTGGTGAAGGCTGAGACAAAAAAAAAGATCCGCGCGATGATGGACAGATATGACTATATCCCAAACAATCTGGCGGCGGGACTGGCCGGAAATCCGACCAGAACCATAGGCGTGGTCATTGATGAGCTGTCCAATTTCTTTTTCATCGAAATTGCCGAAGGTATAGACCGGGTCATTTCTTCCGCGGGTTATTCCATGCTTCTTTCCAGTTCCCGCTGGATACAGGAGCGGGAAACCGGCCTTGTCCGGTCAATGATAAGCAGCTGGGTTGACGGTGTATTGCTTGCCCCGGTATCACCGGAATCAGAATCAATAAATATGCTTAAACGCGCCGGGATACCCTTTGTACTTATCGATTGTATTCCCGATTCCGATGCAATTTCTTTTGTTGCGACAGATAATTTCAGAGGAGGGCAGATAGCGGCGGATTATATTAACAGGCATAAACGGGAACAGACCATCATTATTACAGGTTACGAACATCAAACGGTAAACAGCCGCATGGCAGGATTGAAAGATACCCTGCATCCTTCAATAACGTTCAGGCACTACACCGATGTAAAAACCATGGAGGAGGGGTACAATCTGGTTCCCCTGCTTCTGGAAAAGGAAAAAATTGCTACCGTCTCAACTATGCTTTTTGTTACCAACGATAATGTAGCAATAGGAATCATAAACCGTCTTAGAGAATACAAGATCCGCATTCCCGAACAGGTTTCCATTATGGGTTATGACAACATCAAAATATCAGGGCTCTGCGGGGTTCCCCTTACCACCGTCTCCCAGCCCATTTTTGATATGGGGCGCATTGCCGCCATGGAACTTCTGGATATGATGGCCGGCAATTCCACCACGCCTCGCCGTCATATTATTCAGCCGGAGCTTGTTGAACGGGAATCAACAACCTCGCCCTGAAGCTCCCCCGCGCAAGCGGGTTCCTGGGTATGGACCCGCGTGCGAATCAACAATATTAAGATAAAATCTTTTTTCACCGTTTTCACCAAAATTCATTTTTGTGCGGTATTTTACATCGACGTGGAAAAGCCCCTTGCCGGTATGGATAATATAATCGGGCCGGCGGATGTGTTTTTTGTAGAATTCATCGGAATATGTTTCCCTGTCCTGATCAATATGATAGTAGGGAATCCCCTGGCCGTCCAGGTATTGCGCGAACAGCGTTTCCGCCCTGGCGCCCTTTTCCCTGTTTTCATCATTCATCATGCAAACGTTCCCCTTTTAATCTTCTATGACTTTTTTTCCCTGCCATGTTCCCTTGAGCCAGCGGCGGAGGTAACAGGCGCCCCTGCTCATGAAATCCGCGCCCATGGCAAGCCACACGCCAAGGGGGCCCAGCCCCAACGCGTAAGAGAGGATGTAGGCGGCGCTTACCCTGACGGTCCACATGGAGACCGACGCGACTACCATTACGTACCTGGCATCCCCCGCGGCGCGGAGGGCGTTGGGCAGGGCGAAGCTCATGGGCCAGCCTATCATCATGGAAATGCAGTGGACGCGCAGAAAAGATTTCGCGTAATCACGGGCGGCGCCGCTTAAATTAAACATCCTTAGAAGCGGGTCCAGAAACACAAAGACAAGGCCGCTTAAAACAATGAGCGTTATATAGGCCAGTTTCATGATCTTGGCGGTTTCTTTTTTGGCCGCGCGGTAATCGCCCGCGCCTATGCACTGCCCCACTATGGTAAGAAGGGCTATGCCGAAAGCGGTTCCCGGCATGAAGGAAAAGGAATTGACCACTCCGGCGATGGCGTTCCCCGCCATGGCGGACGTGCCGAAGGTAGTAAAGATGCGCTGGGTAAGGAGCCGGCCCACCTGAAACATGGAACTCTCAAGGCCGCTGGGGATTCCCACGTTCAAAATGCTGCGGGCCATGGAGCGGTTAAGCCGCGTCCGCGTGATCCCCGAAAGGGAAACGGGGCCGCGGCTTTTCACCAGCATATACAGGGTAATAAAAGACGCGGCGGCGCGGCTCAGGAGGGTCGAAAGGGCGGCTCCCGCGACGCCGAATTTCATGACAAAGATAAAGAAGGCGTTGCCGCCTATATTCATGATGTTTACAAGAAGGGCTATTATCATGGGGGAACGGCTGTTGCCCGCCGCCCGGAACAGCGCGGCGTTGGCGCTGTACAAGGCCAGAAAGGGATACGAAAGGGCGGTGATAAGAAAATAGAGGGCCGCCGCGTTCATTACGTCGCTTTCGATTTTTCCGTAGAAGAGCGTTATGACAGGCCGCCTCAAGGTTACGGCAAAAGCCATGAGGAAGAGGGACACAAGAACGGCAATACAGACAAGCTGCTTCGCGGCCAGCCGGGAATTGCCCGTGTCGCGCCTTCCCATATACTGGCTTACGACCACCGCCCCGCCCGTACACAGGGCCGCTCCCGCGATAATAAGGAGGTTGTTGATATTGTCAACGACGTTAACTCCCGAAACGGCGAATTCCCCGACGGAACTTACCATCACCGTATCGGCCGCGCCCATGGTCACGGCGAGTATCTGTTCTATGATAAGGGGCCAAAGAAGGCGGAACAGCGCGCGGTTGTTCCACCGCTCGGACATGGAAAGATCGCCTCCGGCGGCCGGTGCGGAATCGTTCCGCGTCAGGGTTCAACCCGCCTTCGATCCCGGGGAAAGAGGCTCGCTTCCTTTATGTTGGCAAGTCCCAGGATCTTCTGGGTCAGCCGTTCACAGCCTATGGCAAAACCGCCGTGGGGAGGGCAGCCGTACTTAAAGACCGCGTAACCGGCGATGCTTTCCTCCGTCATGCCGAAACGGGGAAGGGCTTCAAGAAGGGCGCCGTAGTCGTGCTGCCTTCTGCCGCCCGTGGTTATTTCAAGCCCCCGGAACAGGGCGTCGAAACTCATGGTCGACACGGGTTTCCCCTCTCCCTGATCCAGCGGATAGGTATAGAAGGGCCGGTAGCGCCGGGGAAATTCATTGACAAAAACAAGATCGGTACGGTATTCCCGGGCCGACCATTCGCACAGAAGCCGTTCGGCCTCGGGGTTGATGTCGAAGATCTTTCCCCGCGCCTCCCCGTTCGCGATCTTCAGCGCCTCCGCGTAGGAAATCGTGGGCGCCCTCCGTACCGATTCGGGATCGGGAACGGACGCGTTCCAGGCTTCAAGATCGCGCCGGTTTTTCTTTTTCACCTCGTCAAAGATCGCGGCAAGGAGCCCTTTTTCAAGCTCGATGAGATCCTTTTCCGAATCGATAAATCCCATCTCCACATCCATCGAAACATACTCGTTAAGATGACGGGGCGTATCGTGCTTTTCCGCGCGGTAGGCGGGGGCAACTTCGAAGACCCGTTCCAGCCCCGAGGCGACCAGCACCTGCTTGTAGAACTGGGGCGACTGGGCAAGGTAGACCTTGCGGTCAAAATATTCGACCTCAAAAAGCTCCGTCCCCCCCTCGGTCCCGCTTCCTATGAGTTTGCTGGTTTTTATTTCGGTAAAATCAAGGGATCTCAGATACGCCGAAAAGGCCTCAATGATAACCGCCTGCACCCTGAAGATGGATTGTATTTTCGGATTCCGCAGGGACAAGGTACGGTTGTCGAGGATGGCCTCAAGCCCTATACGCGAAATATCGGCGTTTACCTGATAGGGAAGATCCCCGCCGGCCCGGCTTATACATTCAAGGGACGCCACCCGCAGTTCTGCGCCTCCGGGGGCCTTTTCGTTAAGGGCGGGAAGTCCCCTTACGCGTATCACCGATTCCGGGGTAATGTCGGGTTTTTCATCAAGGACAAGCTGAAGAAGGCCGGAGCGGTCACGGAGGATGATGAAGTTCACCCCGCCCATGTTCCGCAGCCTGTGAACCCAGCCCGCGGCCTCAACTTCAGTATCCGGGGCGTCCCGCGCCGCTTCCGCGGCATCCTTCGCCAAAATCCGCATGGTTCCTCCGAATGCCCGCTACATGTTTTCTATGGCGGCGGCGATCTGTTCCCCGGCTATTTTGGGATCGGCCCTTCCGCCCGTGGCGGCAAGAACCTTGCCGACAAGGTACGCGGTAAGGGTCCGCAGTCTTTTGGCATTGCCTTCCGCCCCGGCGGCCTTTGCCTCGCCGAAGGCCGCCTCCTCGGCGGCGCGAACGGCGCCGACCGCCCTGGCTATTTCGCCGGGATCGGAAATGCGTTCCCAGCCCTTCTCCCGTATGATGTCAAGCGGGTCCCTGTCTTCAAGCATTACCGCCTCGAGCGTTTCGCGGGCGTTTTTCCCCGACACGCCGCCTTTTTCCGCCGCCGCCGCCAGAGAGGCGAGGCGGGCGGGCGTCAGCCTGATCGTCCCTATGTCCCCCAGGGCAATTCCGTCCCTTCCCATAATACGCCTGACATCCTGCAAGAGCCAGTTGACGACGCGGGGGACGGCGGACCTGGGAGCGGCCCCGGCCGCCGCCTCAAAATAATCGGCACAGGCCTTTTCCTCGCAGATCATGTCGGCCTGTTCTTCTTCAAGAGCGTATTCCGCCGCCAGCCGTCTTGTCCTGTGCAGGGGAAGTTCCACAAGCGCGTCTTCGACGGATTTAAGGAAGGCCCCGCCGGGACTAAAGACCGGAAGATCCGGCTCGGGGAAGTAACGGTAATCCTGCGCGTTTTCCTTTGTCCGCATGGGCTCGGTCTGATCGCGGTTTTCGTTCCACAGCCGCGTCTCCTGAACCACCGTCTTTCCTTCCGCAAGAAGGCCCGTCTGCCTCGTTATTTCATGGTTCAGGGCCAGCCGCACAAAACGCGACGAGTTGAGGTTTTTGATCTCCACCTTTCTGCCCAGTCCCTTTCCCCTTGAATTGACCGACACGTTGGCGTCCGCCCTGAGGCTTCCTTCCTCCATGTTGCCGTCGCAGACACCGAGGTAACGGACAATGCGCCTTAACTGCTGTATGAAAAGTTCGGCCTCTTCCCCGTTTTCCATGTCGGGCTCGGTAACGATTTCAAGAAGCGATACGCCGGCCCGGTTGTAATCAAGAAGCGAAACGGTGCCTGTGTGTATCATCTTGCCCGCGTCTTCTTCCAGGTGGCATTCCCTGATGCGGACCTTCCTCTTTATAAGCTCTCCCCCCGCGCCGCCCGATACGCGCCCTTCCATATCCACGCAGCCTTCCTGCCCCAGCGGGGAGGCAAACTGGGAAATCTGATAGTTCTTGGTCATGTCGGGGTAGAAGTACTGTTTGCGTTCGAACCAGGTCTTCTCGGGAATGCGGCAGTTCAGGGCCTTCGCCACCATGCATCCCATTCGCATCGCCTCGAGGTTAAGGCTGGGGAGCACGCCGGGATAGCCAAGACACACGGGACACACATTGGTGTTGGGCTCGTCCCCAAAGGCCGAACGGCAGCCGCAGAACACCTTGGTTTTGGTAAGAAGGTGTATGTGAACTTCCAGCCCTATAAAAGATTGATATACGCCCGCGGCCGCAACATCATTCATGTTTCATCTCCAGAAAGCCCGGTATCCGGGCGGATGGGGAAAGGGATGCCTGTTTTCATAATCTTCGGCGATGTCAAGGAGGGTCCCTTCGGCAAAGGCCCTGCCCAAAAGCTGAACGCCCACCGGAAGCCCCCCTTCAACGGAAGCGGGAAACGACAGGGCGGGAAGACCGGCGAGATTCGCGCAGCAGGTGTACAGATCGGCCGCCTTCTGCGCAAAGGCCGAAAGAGATCCGGGCCCCCTTCCAAAGGCGCGGGTGGGAAAAACAGGCATAAGAACCGCGCCGCACAGGGGATTGGCCCCGCCCAGGATCGCCTCGAAGCTCCCCTTGATACCGGCCCTGATCCGCTGGGCCCTGAGGTAATAACGGTCTTGAAAACCGGAACGCAGGACAAAGGTCCCAAGCAGTATGCGGAGCTTTACCTCGGCGCCGAATCCCTCCTCGCGGGCCCTGTCGACAAGCTCTCCGGCGTTTTCCGCCTTTTCAGGGCGGGCGCCGTAACGGACGCTGTCGAAACGGGCCAGATTCGCGCTGGCTTCCGCGGCGGCGATGGTGTAATAGGCGGGAACCCCGTACTTGAGGCCGGGAATATCAACATCGATCAGAGTGTAGCCCAGGCCGGAAAGCCGCTCGCAGGCGGTAAGGAAACCTCGGCGCACCTCGTCTTCCAGCACGGCGGCGCGGGCGGCCGGATCAAGATCCCCCCCGCCCCCGCCGGACAAGGCCCTTGCCACCGCTTCGGGAGAAAGAACGCCTATTACGCCCTTCCCGGAAGCCGCCTTTTCCGGGGACACGCCCGAAAGAGACGGGGCGTCCGGGGGCGGATCCAGGGTGGTTTCGTCCATGGGGTCCCTTCCCCGCATGACCGAAAAAACCGCCCTGCAGCGGGCAACGGTGTCGGAAAGCACCCCGGCGCATTCAAGGCTTGAGGCGTAGGCCACAAGGCCGAAACGGGAGACCGCCCCGTAGGTAGGCTTGAGCCCCACGACGCCGCAAAAGGCGGCGGGTTCCCGCACCGACCCCCCCGTATCGGTTCCCAGCGCGAAGGGGACTATCCCCGCGGCCACGGCCGCCGCCGAACCGCCCGAAGAACCGCCGGGAACGCGGCGCGTATCCCAGGGATTGTTGGTTTTTTTCAGCGCCGAATTGTCCGTGGAAGACCCCATGCCGAATTCGTCCAGATTGGTCTTGCCGATGACAAGGGCCCCGGCGTCCTGGAGTTTCCGCACGGCGGTGGCCGTATAGGGAGAACGGAAATGTTCAAGCAGTTTTGAGCCGCAGGTAAGGGAAAAACCCTTTACGGCAATGTTGTCCTTTACAGCGAAGGGAAGCCCCGCCAGCGCGCCGCTTCCCGCCCCTTCAGGTACGGACTCGGCAACGCGTTCAGCGGAGGAACCGGCCGCGCCGGAAGCATCCGCGGAGGGGGCAAACTCGATAAAGGCGCCTATTTTTTCTTCCCATTCATTATAATACGATAAAAAGCCGTCGGGCAGTCTCATGTACGCTTTCCCCTTGCTACTCCGATGAGATGATCACAGAACGTTGGGAATCACCAAAAAACGGCCGTCACGTTCCCCAGCGTTGTCAAGGAGGCTTTCATTCGTATCTTCACCGCCCGGCGCCTCTTCCCCGGATGAAAAACCGGCATCGGGCCGGAAATAATCCTCGTTAACGGTCCGGGACACGGCGGAAAGGCCCGAAAGAACGGAACCGCCTGATAAAAAGGACGCGCCAAACGCCGTTTCATCCCTGTCGGCGGCCTGCATCGCGGCAAAATACTCAAGCATCTCTTCAAAAGCGGGAAAAGCGCCGGCCAGTTCTTTTTCGTCCATATTAAGACGGGCCAAAGCGGCGGTCTCCTTGAGATCATCAATTTTCATATACGGCAATTTTCCCATACAAGGACCGGCAATGTCAATGCTCCGGGCGCTTGCGCCGCGCCGGGCATCGGCGTTTACTTTTTTCAGCGTCAAAATTCCCTTTAAAGCAGCAGGCTTTGAAGAAAAAATTTACCTCAAAGTCGAATAAGTTAAAGAAGGAAGAGAAAAAAGGACTTGAAAGCAAAAACTTTTTCGACTTCATCTCATTTAATTGACCGCGTAGCGGTCTTCTTTGCGGTTAAAAATTCTTCCAAAACTTGGTAATTTCCCGGTATATGAAAATAAACGCCGATGCCCTGGAAAATCTTCTTTATCTATATATTTTTATGTTATACTCACTTCATGGCATCCGCCGCTGTTTTGCCGGAAGAAATTGATGTCTATTTCCGCCTGCTCTGGCTCTTTGTGCTTATCCTTTCCATTTTTATTTTGCTGCTCTGGTATTTCTATATGGCCGCCCGCAAAGCCGGAAAGCGGGAACAGGAGAGCCGTGATTTTTCCCTTATCACGGTGCTTGAAACGGAGCGGCGGCGTATTTCCGGCGAACTCCACGACACGGTGCTTCCCGAACTGCGGCTGTTTACCGGGCCCGGCGGG